>CAYQKZ010000279.1:2693-4770 GCA_964418135.1 uncultured Desulfobacterales bacterium | reverse complement strand
TTCTTTCATGCCGGAATCCCGGCGCTGATCGATGCCGTGGTTCAGAATGTCCGCTTCGTTCTGGTCATCCTCGACAACCGAACCACCGCCATGACCGGCAACCAGCCAACGCCTGCCAGCGGCAGAGGCATTGGCGGAGAGCCCACGATCCCGGTCGATATCGAAAAAATGGTTCAGGGATGTGGGGTGGGTTTCTGTCAAACCGGCGATCCCTACGATATGCCGGCATTCATTTCCCTGGTGAAATCCGCCCTGGCCTACAGCCGGGAAACCGGCCCTGCAGTTGTCATCGCCCGGCGGCCCTGCCTCCTGGATCGCAGCCGCACCGAAAGCCGTCACCCATTTATACGGGTACAGGTCATCGAAGAGAACTGTGATGCCTGTCATTACTGCATCCAGCATTTCGAATGCCCGGCCCTGATTACCGACGGCAAAGACAAACCGGTCCGCATCGATCCGGCCGGGTGTACCGGATGCGGGGTGTGTTTGCATGTGTGTCCGAAGAAAGCGATAGTTATCATGGAAAAAGTATGAAGTATGATAACAGCAGGTTGATTCAGCCTTCATACTGTTAATAAAGATTCCCTTACGGAGTGGTGAATGACGATTCAACAGCAGATCATCATCAGCGGCGTCGGAGGCCAAGGCGTCCTGTTCGTTACCCGACTTCTGGCAGAAGCTGCCATGATGAAAGGGTTGCCGGTCCTGACTTCCGAAACCCACGGCATGGCTCAGCGCGGGGGAACGGTCGTATCTCATCTGAAAGTCGGGGATTTTTCCAGCCCGCTGATCCGGCCAGGTTCGGCCGATGGACTGCTGGCATTGAAGTCCGAGAGCCTGGCACTACACGGCGCTTTTGTCAAACTAGGGGGGTGGGCCGTCATCAATAGTGGCGTGCCGCTTCAATTCACGGGTGATTTCACTGTGGAGTTTGTTGATGCCGATGCAATTGCCGGAGACATCGGCAATCTGAAATCCGTCAATCTCATCATGCTGGGAGCTGCATTGTCTCGACTTGCCGAGGGAGGCGCCCTGTTCTGTACGCTAGCGGGCATTCTGTCGGTTCTCAACGTACAGATGTCTGGCGCACCGTCCAAACTGGAATCCTTCATCGCCGCCATTCAGGCCGGTTATACTGCCAACGGTCATAATCTTGACTTTTGATCCCCCACCCCAACCCTCCCCCGCTGAGGGAGGGAGCATAAGGAAACTGAAGATTATGCCCGTTCGCAGTATACCAGGTAGGGCGGAAATGACGGATCCGATTTATGCCGCAGTTACTTAAGCTGTTTCAATTTACGATCTCGGGACTGACCACCGGCAGCACTTATGCCCTGATCGCCATCGGGTTTTCCATCATCCACAATGCCACCGGCATCGTCAATTTCGCTCAGGGAGAATTCGTGATGCTGGGCGGAATGTTCATGATCACGTTTTACGGATATCTGAAACTGCCCATGGCAGCAGCCTTTGTCCTGAGCGTTTTTGCTGTGGCAATCATCGGCATGCTGCTGGAGAAAACCGCCTTGCGGCCGTCCAGGTCCCAGGAAATCCTCAATCTCGTCATGATTACCGTCGGTGCATCCATTTTTATCAAGGGCCTGACCATGGCCGTCTGGGGGAAAAATGCCATGACCTTGGCGCCTTTTTCCGGCGAAGACCCCATTTTGTTTCTGGGCGCTGCCGTCATGCCCCAGAGTATCTGGATTTTTGGCATCACGGTAGCGGTGGTGGCGGTGCTGAGTCTATTTTTTGCACGGACCCGCACCGGAAAAGCCATGCGGGCCGTTGCCGCCAGTCGCCGGTCCGCGATGCTGGCCGGCATTCCGGTCAACCGGATGATCGCTCTGTCGTTTTTTCTAAGCGGCGCACTGGGGGCGGTGGCCGGCATCATTCTCACCCCGATGACCACCATTTCCTATGACGCCGGTGTCATGCTGGGGCTCAAGGGGTTTTCCGCCGCCATTCTGGGGGGATATGGCTCCATGATCGGGGCTGTTGCCGGTGGACTTCTTCTTGGCGTTCTGGAATCTCTCGGAGCCGGTCTCGTATCTTCCGAATATAAGGATGTGCTGGC
>CAYQKZ010000279.1:0-2593 GCA_964418135.1 uncultured Desulfobacterales bacterium | reverse complement strand
GCGGCCCGCTGCACGGGTATCGATACGGAAACCTACAAGGTCAGAATTTTTGTCATCAGCGCTGTTCTGGCTTCCCTGGCCGGAAGCCTCTATGCGCATTACATATCTTTCATCAGTCCGGGATCATTCAGCATATTTTTTTCGCTGCAGGCCGTGACCATGGTGCTGGTGGGCGGCATCGGATCCTTGTGGGGATCGGTTTTCGGTGCCATTTTCCTGTCTCTGCTGCCGGAATTCCTCCATGTCGTCAAGGAATACAATGTGCTGATTTATGGATTCATTCTGATGGTCGTATTGATGTTCTTTCCCAAGGGGCTGTTTCCGGCCGTACAATCGTTATGTATGGCAATGATCAGGAAAATACATGATACCGCTGGCTGATCCCCAAACGGATACCGCAGTTCTGGAGGCAAAAAAAATCACCGTCCGCTTCGAAGGTCTCGAGGCGATCAGCCGCCTTTCCTTTTCCATCGGTCCCCGGCGGATCGTCGCCATTATCGGCCCCAACGGTGCAGGCAAGACAACACTGTTGAACGCCGTCACCGGTGTCTATCCCCTTTATGATGGAGAAATTCTGTTTCAGGGAAGATCGATTTCGGGGCTCAAGCCGTTTCAGATTGCGGCTTTGGGCATTACCCGATCTTTTCAGCAGGTTCAGCTCTTCATGAACATGACGGTACTGGAAAATGTCATGGTCGGTATGCATCCACTGACCACATCGGGCTTTCTGAAAGGCATGTTCCGTCTGCCGTCGGAACGCAGAGAGGAAGCCATGATTTCTGCCCGATCCCGCGAAATATTGGATGAATTCGGGCTTATTTCAAAGGCTGAAGACATGGCCGGACACATCAGCATCCTTGATCAGCGACGATTGGAGATTGCCCGGGCCATGGCCGGCCGGCCGAAAATCCTGTTGCTGGATGAGCCGGCGGCTGGATTGACGATCCGAGAAATGGAATCAATGGGCGACCTCATTCTCAGAATGCGGGAAAAAGGCCAGACCATCATTCTGGTAGAACACAACATGCGGCTGGTCATGGCGATTTCCGATCACCTGATTGTCCTTCACCATGGGGTCAAAATCGGGGAAGGCCGTCCGGAGGATATCCAGAAAGACCGGAATGTCATCGAAGCCTATTTGGGGAAAAAGTAAAAAAACCTTAACCCTTAAAAACTTTTATTACATGCTGACAATCAAGAACATCGATGCAGGGTATGGAAAGATTCAGATCCTTCACCGGACATCGCTTCATATCCGCGACGGAGAGATCGTTTCGTTGATTGGTGCCAATGGTGCCGGAAAGACCACGCTGCTGAACGTCATTTCCGGTCTTCATCCACTGAAAAGCGGCCGTGTCATCTTCCAGGACCGGGAAATTCAGACCCTGGCCCCGGATCGGATTGTCGGCATGGGATTGATTCAGGTTCCGGAAACCGACAAAATTTTCGCACCACTCACGGTTCTGGAAAATCTTGAACTGGGTGCCTATCTGCGGCGTCTGGATCGACGGACATTGCAGATGGACATCGACCGGGTTCATGAGCTCTTTCCCATCCTCCGGGATCGCGGAAGCCGACCCGCCGGAACGCTTTCCGGCGGCGAACGTCAGATGCTGGCTCTGGGAAGGGCCCTTATGGGAAAGCCGAAGCTTCTGCTGCTGGATGAACCGTCTCTAGGGCTGGCACCCGTCATTGTCGCGGAGATGTTTCGCATCATCGAGTCTCTGAACGCCATGGGGACCACCATCCTGCTGGTGGAGCAAAACGCCCGGGAAGCCCTGCGCATCTCCAAGCGGGCCTATGTGATGGAAACCGGACGGATCGTCCTGACCGGTGCCGGTGCAGAGTTGTTGGACAACGAAGAGGTCAAACGGGCGTTTCTCGGAAACGATTACAAGGAAAAATGGGAACGATGAAAGGTACAGCTTTCAAGTACGAACATTCAGGAGGCTAAACTCCGGAAGAGGCTGTACCTATCCATCGAGCTGAAAAAACTTGAATATTCTCCTGCCTGAATTGTTTATCTGTTAAGCGATATCTTTGTTAAAGGGGATAACATGCCAGAAATTATCTTGAAAACAGAAATGCCGGATAAAGCCGTCAGCATTTTGATTGAGGCGTTGGAAACCGAGTCATTCCGTCTAAAATACAGTTTGAAGCTTATAAAAAAACGGCTTTCGAAATTTGAAAAAAAGTATCAAGTTTCTTCAGAAAAATTTATCAATGACTGGAGCGCTGAAGATCTTGAAAATAAAGATATGGAATATGTCGCGTGGGCTGGCGAGTACAAACTCTCAAAACGATTGAATGAACGGTTGGCCGCATTAGAGAGTATTGAGTATGTCCCTTCGTGATTTTCTCGAATCTTTTCACCGTTCGATCGGAAGAATTGACGACTTTGGCTTTGCTGAATCTATGGATATCAAAGAAGAAATAAGACCTGCAAAACAGGCTGTAACAAATGCAAAAATTCTTCTGATTGATGGGTCGCTTTTGCACGTCAGAATGTATATTGATGCGAAATATAAAATTGAAATACTCAGTTATGCATACCAATATCATGACGCAAAGGGAAAATTGATATTTAGATATG
>CAYQKZ010000278.1:0-4796 GCA_964418135.1 uncultured Desulfobacterales bacterium | reverse complement strand
AATGATGATATCGGATACATCTGTTACCAGGAGATATTTACCATGAGAATTACAAAAAGATGTTTTGCAACCGCACTGCTTATTCTGTTTTTTTGTGCTTGTTCAAAGGCCGATATAAACGGCAGCCTGCTGAAAGCAGTCGAAAATGGCGACCTCAAAACGGTAATGAAATGCCTTAAAAATGGTGCCAACGTCAATACAACGGATAACGAGGGGGCGACGGCCTTGATATTAGCAGCCAGAAAAGGCCATATGGATATTGTTTCCCAGTTGATTATCGGTGGTGCAGACATCAATGCAGCGGATAACGATGGGGCAACGGCGTTATTATGGGCAATTCAGGAATACCAGGGGGATGTCGTTTCCCAGTTGATCGATATGGGTTCGGATGTAAACGCAAAAGCCAATGAAAATGTCAGTCCCCTGATTGTTGCGATTCAGAAGGGATATGCGGACATCGTTGCACGGTTGATAGCCAAAGGTGCAGATGTACATGAGCGGGATGATGAGAATGTCACCCCCTTGTTGTGGGCTGCTGATTTGGCAAACGCGGATATTGTCGCCCAATTGCTGTCCAGGGGGGTGGACGTGAATGCATCGGACAACGACGGCTCCACAGCATTGATGAAGGCTGTGGAAAAAGGCCGGGTAGATACGGTTGCGCTATTGATCGCCAGAGGGGCCGATGTCAATGCAAAGGATAATGACGGTGTTACGGCGCTGATGAGAGCTGCTGGGGAAGACAATACCGAAGATATCGGTAATCAAGGCATTACATCTTTGATGGTGGTGTCTGCAGAAGATAAGATCGCCATTATTTCCCAGTTGATCGCCAGAGGGGCCGATGTCAATGCAAAAGACAACGATGGATTCACGGCATTGATACGGGCTGCAGAAAATGGATGTGAGGACTGTGTCAAGAAACTCATCGCCGGCGGCGCAAATGTGAATGCCGTGGATAACGATGGATACACGGCGTTGATTGTGGCTTCCGAGGAAAACAACGCAGATGTCGTTGCATTGTTACTGGCCAATGGCGCAAATGTCAATATGCAAACGACAGACGGCGCAACAGCGTTGATCAAGGCGTCTGCCCAGGGTAACACGGACTGTATCAAGCTCCTGCTTGCCAAAGGGGCTAATGTCAATGCAAAGGCATCCGATGGCGGAACAGCGCTGATTATGGCATCCGGCCAGGGGGATGCAGATGCTGTTAAAATACTGCTTTCCAAGGGTGCAAAAGTGAACTTGAAAATGTCGGATGGCAGTGATGCGTTAAGTACGGCCATAATAAATAATCACAATGAAATTATAGAGATATTGAAATCAGCCAACGCAAAATGAAATAAAGCGGCATGATCCGATTGCTGTTGACCGTAGCTTCTGTTCGATTCAGGTGCTGCCGAACAGGTCATCCCCGACCGAATGCGCCGACTCCCTGAACCAACCCCCCTGCCGAGGTTGTGCATGAATGGAACAAAGACAGCCTACTTCGTCTTTTCCCGTTCCTGGGTCACACAATAAATCCCTTTGCCTTCCAAACCCGGACCAAAGCAAAGATTGTCGGATTTGCATTCCGCGCGGCGGCGGTCTCCGGACTGCCAGCGGGAAATCAGACTCGGTTCCCGGATAAGGGGCCGGGACATGGCGATATAATCGGCAACGCCCTCACGGATAAGCTGCTCGGATACTTCAAACGAGCGGTTGCCGCCCACCAGAATCAGGGGAAGAGACACGGCTTTTCTGAAGGCCCGCAGCTCTTCGCTGAAATAGGCTTCCTTATCCACCGAGTTGATGCCGGGCCGGCTTGGAGACATTTTGCCGCCGGTCAGCAGACCGCCCGTCACTTCGATGGCATCCAGACCCGCATCGGCCAATAATTTCGCGGCAGCCAGCGAATCCTCCAGAGAAAGCCCGTTGTCTGCAAAATCCCGGCAATTCATTTTGATCAGCACCGGATAATCGGCACCCACCGCCTTTCGGATGGCACGCACCACTTCAACGTGCATGCGGGCCCGATTCTCGATACTGCCGCCATAATCGTCCGTCCGGCGGTTGAATATGGGAGACAGGAACTGACTGAGCAGATATCCATGACCAGCATGAATCTGCACCCCGTCGAAACCGGCGGATTGAGCTCTTTTGGCGGCATCGCCGAAAGCGGCGACGAGTTCCTGAATGTCTGAAACCGTCAGTTCCTTGCGTGGGCTCCGGCTCAGTCCCTCATAGACGGTAGCCACCACCGGCGTCTGGCCCGTCAGGTTCGTGGGGGCAAAATGACCGGCATGCGCCACCTGCATGACAATTTTACCGCCGGCCGCATGAACCGCAGCGGTCATTTCCCGCAGCCCCGGAATCAGGTCGTCTTTGTAAACCCCCAACTGCAAAGGGCTGGCCTGGCCCTCCTGCCGGATATAGGTATGGCCGCTGATGATCAAACCTACCCCACCCCTGGCCAGTTCAGCGTTGGTGTCGATCAGCCTCGGTGTAACCGATCCGTCCAGACCGGCCATCGCTTCCCATGTTGCCGACCGCACGAAGCGGTTGGCCAGTTTCATACCATTGATGTCACTGCTGTCGAACAATATACTCATGTTTTCGAATCCTCCGATTTTTTATTCAAAGATATCTGTGGCAATGTAACCGTTCACACCCCCTCCCTGCTGAACATTATTGAAAGAGAGTAACTGTTTGTAAGCACAATGTTTCCCCCCCGACCTCCCCCCGCTGGGGGGAGGAGGTGAACGGTTACGTGGCAATGGTCATTCCACTGTTTCTCTCCAGGCTGCCGTCCGGCAGCGGACAGCGACCCTGCGGATGATCAGGCGCAACAATCGGCTGCAGCGGGAAAAAATCGCTATGAGACGATATTATTGAGACGGAAAGCTATCATACTTGCCGGCAGGAGACAAGACGCCGGCGTTGCGGCGATTTGGACTTTCAGAGGGCAAAACGACACTCGCTACGCCGACCGGACGGATGCGGAGAAACAAATCTAATCATGGCAGGCGATTTTCAACAAACAAAATCATAAAAAACCGTTGACCGTTCACAGTCAACGGTGAACGGTCAAACGGTGAACGATGAACGGTCGCCAGCGAAAAATCACTCGATTACGACAAGAACCTCATTCCGCGCAACGGACTGACCGGCTTTGACTTTGATTTCTTTGACAACACCAGGGGCTGTGGTGTAAATGGGATTTTCCATTTTCATCGCCTCCAGGATGGCCACTTCATCGTCTTCACCGATTTGATCTCCGACATTGACCACTATCTTTGCGATCACTCCCGCCATAGGTGCAATAACTTCCGTAGGCATAATCAATTTCTCCTTTCAATCTGAATTTAAAGTTGTTTTTCCAAAGACTGCTCGGGCATATTACACCATCAGCTCGGTCGGGGCAAGCCCGTAACGATCTGAGACCGGATCAGCCTGGGAAGTACCATGTGGTGCTGGGGACAGATGGATTTCGGATTCTGATAGGCGCCGTTGGCAAACGCCACCATATATCTGCGGATGTCCTCGAACCGGACGACTTCATCCACGAAACCTTTCTTGGCGCAGTACATCGGCCGGGAGGTATCGGTATAGTGTTTGACCAGATCGTTCATCTTCTGGATGGCCGGGTCCAGAGGTTTGCCGGCATCTTTTTCCTTGACGAGTCTACGGGCGAAGCTGGCGGCCGCCGCTGTTTCCCCATGCATGACATTGATTTCCGTGGCCGCGGTTCCCAGCGTGAAGGCATTGTTGTTGTTGGCGGTAGGCCCGCCGAGAACATAATGGGCCGCTGCGGTTCCTTTTCTGAGAACAACGAGCATCATGGGCAGCTCCGTCTGTTCGATGGAATAGATGAGCGATTGCCCCAGACCCAGAAGCTCGGCTTTTTCGGCTTCATCGCCCACATCGATTCCCGATGTGTCCTGGAACCAGATCATGGGAATCCGGTCACGGCCGCAGAGAGTAACGAATTCATTCATCTTGAGAAGTCCCTGGCGGTAGAGCTTTCCGCCGATCCCCTCATATTCGTTCGTATATTCGGGATATTCGGGAAGCAGTCCCTGGCGGTTGCCGATCACACCCGTCAGAAGACCGTCCACTTTCACGAGTCCGCAATACATTTCGGGGCCGAACCCGGGGCGGAATTCCATATGCTCGGAATTGTCCGTCAGTCTGGCCAGCACCTCCTCGAAGGAATACACTTTCTTCTTGTTTACGGGAATGATCGACGCCAAATCTGCGCCGGAAAATTTCGGCTCCGCAGGGTCGGCCACCCTGAAAAATCTCGGATCATATGCCGGCAGATAGGCCATCCAGTCCTTGATAGCATCCAGGACCTGAGTCTCGGTTTCATAGACAGCCTTGAAAAAACCCGTCTTGTTGTAATGAATGTTGACGGTTCCCGGCGGCACGGCCTTGAACTGACGGGTCGCCGCGATGATGGCCTCGGCACCTTCGAGATCGAAATAGCCTTTGGGGCTCATCCCGCTGACTATGCCGCTGCCGCCCACGGCGATATTGCATTTCTTGTGGGCAAGAAGGATCGTCGGGCTGATTCCCTGATATCCGCCGCCGGCAGGATTCGTTCCATAAATGCCGGCTATGACCGGCACCCCGTCCTGCTCGAGTTCGGCATGACGAAAGAAACAGGTGCCCTGACCGCGCCGGTTGGCATAGACTTTTTCCTGTTCGGGCAGTTTGACGCCCGAACAGTTGACCAGCCAGACCAGCGGCAGATGGAGGGTTTTGGCCATATCGGTTACGCGCAGATTGTTATCGGCCTGCCCGGCAATCCA
>CAYQKZ010000277.1:0-4797 GCA_964418135.1 uncultured Desulfobacterales bacterium | reverse complement strand
TTCGGATTGACTTCGGATTGACTTCGGATTGACTTCGGATTGACTTCGAATTTAGCTAATAAATACAATAGATTTCACGTATTGTCAATCCTTTTATAAGCCAATTCAATATATTCTCTGTCATAAACCCTTTCCAATCGCCGAATAATAAAATGTCCCCGTGCCGTACACTGGAAATGTTCCAGAAAAATGGTATTGATCAGCACCCCACCGGCAGCACCCAAAATCGGAACGGCAATGGCGGCCGCTTTTTCTGAAACAACGACCCCGAATCTGGCTGATATCTGGGAAATCAGTTTTACAAGAATCGGTGCGCTATCTTCTGCACCATATCCCATCAGAGCGCCCACGGTTTTGGACAAACCGGCCCGAATGGTGAAATATCCATTATCCGAACAATCATCGTATTGTAATCGTCCACCATAGGCAAACACTTCCAAGCAGGCCAGGCGGGTTTCGACAGACCGAATATCTTCGCCCTCACAGCGGGCGATATCCGCAATGGACCGAAACATAATGAGTGTGGAAATGGGCAATTCAACAGCCAGGGCGGCCAACCCAAAAGCACCTCCCACACCGCCCGATATGGCCGCGACCAATTTATGCATTTTTTCAGAAGACGGTATGACTCTCTGATCTTGCATCGTTAAAACAGCCAGATTCAACGTCTCTGTCAACGCTTTTTCAGAGACGACTTGAACCCTGGCATTCCACCATGCAGGCAGCCGCTGAAACCCCTTTTCGATTGTGATTCCCAGTTTGTTAAAGATTTTGGATGCAATGCTCGGATTATTCAAGAGCTGCTTGGCATATTTTAAATCCAAATAATCTGCATGAGAAATGTTCATCAATTCAATATGATCAGTAGAGGCGATTTCAAAACAGGGTGTTGTTATCGATTATCTCACTTTACGATTATTTGATAATGGTACCATATTTGATTGATAAAATAGAAAAAAAAAAATAAGATGTCAACATTCCTTTTTATATACACTGTACATTATAGCCGGATACATCACTTTCCACTGAAAGATATTTTGATGAGCTTCACGAAAACCGTCCGATTATCCCGATCAACGCATGTGGTCATTTTTGTAGTTATCGCCCTGTCAATAACTGCCTGCAGTTATATATATTATCAACGTGATATTCTTCCGGTTAGATTCCGCAAAATGGCTGAGCTGAAAGCCTTTGCCGATTTAAAAATCAGTCAGATCGAATTGTGGCGTCAAGAGCGACTGGCCGAGGTCCGTATGAATTCAAGCGGTATTATCCGTCAATATGTAAATCAGTGGTGCCAGGATTGGAATGATGAATCGAGAAAAAATGATATTACGTCCCGCTTGCAGTTTTTCCTTGAAAATGAAGGCTATCAAAATATAATCCTGGCAGACCTCGAAGGCCGGATTCGGGTGTCATTGGATTCTCGCTTGACGGATCTGGAGACGGAAAGCAAAATACTCGTTGATAAAACGATCTCTTTAAATCAGCCGATTTTTGGTGATTTTTTTTACTGCCAGATAGACGGCCATATACATCTCGATGTCCTTGCACCGATTTTGGATGAAAATGATCAACCCATTGCCGTTCTGATTTTGCGAACCAATCCGAATCTCAATTTTTACTCCTTCATTCAATCATGGCCGACATCCTGGAAAAGCGCCGAAACGGTGCTGATCCGAATAGAAGAAGATCAGCCCCTGGTTCTGAACGTATTAAGCCAGCACCCGGACAGCCCGCTCAACCTGCGTTTGCTGAATTCAAACGGCAACCTTCAAGAAATCCTGACCACCTGTGGAACATCCGGCGAATGTGCATTCCAGGATTATCGCGGCATCGATGTACTGGCTGAATTTCGTGCCATACGAGACTCCAACTGGTTTATGATCGTCAAGGTGGATAAACAAGAGATTTTGGCTGAACTCGATTACAGAACAAAAACCATCTGCACATATTCCGTGGTACTCATTCTGCTGATTGGACTGGGTACGGAATTCCTTCTCAATTATGTCGATAAACATCGGCTCGAATCGCAGTATTTTGCTGAGCGCACCAAACAGCAAGCCAGAGCTGAAATTCAAGAGACACTGATCAGGAATATCTCGATACGAATACAGGCCGAAGAAGATCTGCGTTATGCCAACGAAACGCTGGAACAACGGATTCTGGAGCGGACCAGTGAACTGGATAAAGCCCATGCGCAGATGGTCATCCAGGAAAAGATGGTCTCTGTCGGACAACTGGCTGCCGGAATTGCCCATGAGCTGAACAACCCCCTTAATTTCATTTCCATGAATTTTGGTATGTTGTCCGAATATTTCGAGGAAATCGTCGATATACTCCAGGAATATCGAAAACTGGCTTCCACATTGAAGAACATGAACTTATTCCTGCCGGAAACACGAACTCTTCACGAAAAAGAAATGAAAGTGAAGCTTGATCATATACTGGAAGACACGCCAGTTCTTTTAAAAGAATCTAACTCCGGTTTTGATCGTATCACCCGGATTATACAGAGTATGCGTGATTTCTCTCAAGTGGACCGAACCAGCGAGTTCACGATGTTCAACGTCAACGCCGGCATAAAAGACACCCTGGTGATTGTCAGAAACGAATACAGATATATCGCCGACGTCACAACGGATTTAGGAGAACTGCCGGATATCCTCTGTCTGCCCGAACAACTCAACCATGTTTTCCTGAACCTGGTCTTGAATAGTGTTCAGGCCATTCAAACACTGAACCGACCGGAAAAGGGGGGTATCACCATCCAGACCTGGCAGGATGAAACAAGCGTATATTGCGATTTTACAGACAACGGCCCTGGAATTCCGGCGCATATCCGAACCCGAATATTCGATCCGTTTTTTACCACCAAACCGCCCGGTCAGGGGACAGGGCTTGGGCTGAGTACATGCTTTGATATCATTGTGGAAAAACATCGGGGGAGTCTGGCGGTAAATTGCCCCGAATCCGGTGGAACCGTTTTTTCGATCCGGATTCCCAAATGCTTATGAACAACACTTCGACCTGATATCTGTTGACGAGGTCATGGATTTTTTGTCAAATATTGCTAATGAATTTTCTGAATGTCTATAGCAAAACTGGCGGAACCGGAGCGATTTAAGCAGATAATTCAAAAACCCCTGAATACCTGTCTGATTGAAAAACTTGTTTCCATCTGGATTGAATACTGTGAGTGAAGGGAAAGATTCACCAATGAATGATATCCATATACTATTTGTGGACGATGAGCCTGACGTGCTGAGTGCAATCAGCCGCCTGCTGCGCAAAGAGAGCTATATTGCGCATTATGCCGGAAACGGCCAGGACGCGCTGGCCATCATGGCAGAAACACTGATTCATATTATCGTAACCGACGTGAAAATGCCTGGGATGGATGGCTTGACACTGCTGAGACTTATCAAGGAATCGTATCCGGATACGGTTCGACTGGCGCTCAGCGCCTGTTTGCATATCGGTCAATTGTTGCCGAGCATCAACACCGGCGAGATTTTCCGATACATCACCAAACCGACGAGACAGGAAGACTTGAAATCGTCTCTTCAGGATGCCATCAACTACATCAAAATACGAAATGACCACATCGCGCATATCCACGAGCTGGAGGAAAAAAGTGAAAAACTGGAACAGGCGTTGGAACAGCAGCAGGAAGTTGAAAAACAGCTTCGGCGACTCGCAATCAAAGACGATGTGACCGAATTGTACAACCGACGGTTTCTGTCGTATTCCCTGGAACAGTTGTTCGATCGATGCAAACATAACGGGAATGATCTATCGTGCCTCATCATCGATCTGGATCATTTCAAACAGATCAATGACGATCATGGTTATGCTTTCGGGGATTTTTTGCTGAAGGAATTTGCAAGCCGCCTGATTAAGATGATTTCCTCTACGGATCTTGGATTCCGATTCGGCGGAGCGCGGTTTATCGTTCTGATGCCCAACACGACGCTGGAAATCGCTATGGTTCTGGGCAAAACAATTCTGGATTCGTGCCGGTCCACACCATTTGTATATGAAGATCAATCCATAACTATAACCGTAAGCATCGGTGCAGCATCATTGAAGCGCAACCAGCCGCAAACACCCGACAACTTGATCCACCTTGCGGATAGAATGCTGGCCGGATATAAATTGGCTTTGATACAGAAATACTAGTATGATGCAAGGTGCAACTTTTCATGCGTCTTTAGTTTGAAGCGACAGAATTTTCCGATATGGGAATTTTCGGGATTGAGAGACCCATTTTTGCACGACCTGGGGAAAACGGTCTTTATTTTTTTCAGATTGGATAGACGCAACCATTTTCATCAAACGATCGATACCTGGCAGTCTTACTTGAATCGTTCCTTCTCTTACCCGGATACATCTATCCTGTTTTAAAGGTATAAGCCGCAATACCCCATGAACGTCAACTTTTTCCGGAAAAGCAGGTGGTATGATCCGCCAGTACATTTCAAAGCGATCCAGGCATTTTTCCTGTATTTCTTCATAAACAAGTCTGTCCTGACCCAGTATTGTTTCGGCAATACTATGAATCATAAAGTGCCGATCGATTGGCGAAACAATTCTAACCCGCCGTTTCAGCATGTTGTCCGAAACCTGTCTTTCCAGTTCAATATAGCCGGAAAGACCGTACTCCTGGGCCACAAAGGCATCAAATTCAGGCGTATGCATTGTCTGCCATAATTCCTTTGCGGACATCGGAATTTCATTTTCAAGATAAAAATGCATTTGAAAGTCTCACCATTTTCAAACGATTACCTGAGATAC
>CAYQKZ010000276.1:0-4806 GCA_964418135.1 uncultured Desulfobacterales bacterium | reverse complement strand
GGCATCGAAGGACTCGGCCAGTGCCTGAATCTCGTCTCCGGATACCGTCCGGTAAATCCGGCAGGTTTTACAGACATCGCTTTTGGCAATAATCTGACCTTCCAGACAGGATGGACACAGGGTTCCCTCGATGTTCCAGCATCGCCGGCGATCCTCTCCATAGGCCGGACACGATTCGTTACGGCAGTCCATCAAATGCCAGCAGGCGATTTTCAGCGGCGGTGCGGCAAAAACATTCAGATTGCCTTTCAGCACCTGTTCCGATGCCTGGTGAAGTTTCTGAACCCGTTGAATGATCTGATTGGCAAACCCGGCGCCGGTCAAAGATGCGATCAGGACGGCACACCCGATCAACAAGGCCATGGTCCAGAGCAGGCCCTTGATCGTATGATTGATCCGGGTCTTCGACAGGCCGATATGAACGGCTCCCAGCCGCATATCACCGATGAGTACGGGAACCGCAATATCATAGATCAGCTCTTTGCCGGTATCCAGAAACCGGACGCTGGACGGCTGGCCATCCGGAATGTCATTGACGGTTCGAAGTTCGACCGGAAACCCATCATGAAACGTGTGGGAGAGGACCTGCCCCTGCCGATCCAGAATGAAACTGTAAGAGACATCGTTGCTGGACTGAATGGCCTTGTCCATCATCTCCCTGAGATAGAGAAAATCCATGCCCAGGATAAAATCCTGACTGCGGGCCGCAAGGGTCAGGGCCATGGACATGCCTTTTTTCAGGGATTCCTGGGAAAGTGCCCGCTCCACCATGATGCGAACCGGTACGGCAATCATCAGACCCGTCAGCAAAACAATGGAAATCAGACCGCAATAGATTTTTCCCCGAATACCCAGTTTTATCATCATTTATCCAGATCGATACCCACCATGGTCATCAATTCCCGAATCGACTCGAACTCGGCATCATCGGAGGGCACAACCTGGATGAAATCCGCGTTTGCCAGAATTTTCCGATGTTCGGGAATGTCCGAAGCAAGCTTGAACAGAGCCGCCTGAATCTTTTGAAGGACTTCCGTCTCCATATCCTTTCTGGCCGAATACACCCATCCGGGATAATATTTACTGTAAGCCACCACCCGGATATGACGGATGTCGATGCGATCCGCCACAACATGCAACGCTCCCTCGCGGATCAGACCGATATCGTACTGACCGGCATACACGGATAAAATCACCTTTTCCTGCTTGCCGCCAGGACCCGGTGAAAAATTGACTTCGGCAAAATCCTCCTGCCGGATGCCGTGATCGTAAAAATGTCCCATGGGATAGAGATAACCGCCGGCAGATGTAAGATCCACGGCGATCAACCGCTTTCCCTTACAATCCTGAATCGTTTGAATGGAGGCATTGTCGGCCCGGCAGATGATCTGCCCCCGGAAACTCTTCTGTCCGGAATCTTCGATGACCTGAGCGAATACTTTTTCGCCGTAACGGTGCGCCGTCTTGACATAAACATAGGGGTTGGTAAAAGAGATATCCACCTTGCCCTGCCCCACCATGCGCATATGCTCGTCGAACGTATCGGGGAAAATCTGTTTGATGGGGTAGCCAGTTTCTTTTTTCAGATATTCCACGAGCAGATTGTGGCGCTGATAAGAAACCGAATGGGAATACTGCGGCAGATATGCATAGGTGATGGCGTCATCCGTCTCCCGGACCTCGACGGCTTCCCGTTTGCTCAAGTCGACTTTCCGGGGAGGCTCATCGACGGTACAGGCGGATAATCCCAGGCACAACAATAAAAAAAACAGCAGCGGTTTCATTCGGACTGTTCCGGGAACGGCTGTGTTGCCGGAATGGACGGCGTCACCCGACGGAGGGGTCTGCCGATGTCCGGCAGAAAAACCGTCAGCAATCCGAATAATGGCAAGTATGCGCAAACCTGGTAAACATATTCGATTCCCCTGGCATCGGCCAGTTTACCTAAAATCCCGGCGCCGATCCCGGCCATGCCGAAAGCCAGACCGAAAAACAGCCCGGCTACCATTCCCACCTTGCCCGGCAGCAGTTCCTGGGCAAATACCAGAATGGCCGGAAACGCCGATGCCAGGATAAATCCGATGATAAAGGTCAGGGGGCCTGTCCATGTCAAATCGGCATAGGGCAATATCATCGTAAATGGAGCCACCCCCAGAATGGACGCCCAGATGACGCGCTTGCGGCCGATGCGATCGCCGATATGACCGCCGATAATCGTCCCCAAGGCAACAGCCGACAAAAATACGAACAGATGAAGCTGGGCGGACTGAACGGAAATCTGGAATTTGTCGATCAGGAAAAATATGTAATAGCTGTTCAGGCTGGCCAGATAAAAAAATTTCGAGAAAATCAGCACCAGCAGGATCAACAGGGACATCGTCACAGTTCGAGCAGGAAGCTGATCATGCGGGTTCATGGGTGACTGTCCGTGTCGTTTCATCCCCGACTGCCGACGCTTGTACCACCCGCCGACCCGCCACAACACCAGCATGGCCAGCAGCGCCACCAGCGAAAACCAGGCAATACTGTGCTGACCATGCGGGATGACGATCAAGGCCGCCAGTAGCGGCCCCGTGGCACTGCCCGCATTGCCGCCCACCTGGAAAATGGACTGGGCCAGCCCGTATCGGCCGCCGGAAGCCATGCGCGCCACCCGGGACGATTCCGGATGAAAAATGGAGGACCCCATTCCCACCATGGCAGCGGCTATCAACAGGATGCCGTAACTGGGCGCAAAAGATAGAATGATCAGCCCCGACAGGGTGCATCCCATGCCGATGGCCAGGGAATAGGGTTTCGGGTGGTAATCGGTATAAAGCCCCACCACCGGTTGCAACAGGGATGCCGTGATCTGAAACGTCAGGGTGATCAGACCGATCTGGGTAAAGCTGAGGGAAAACGAGTTTTTCAGCAGTGGATAAATGGCAGGCAGCAGGGATTGGATCATATCGTTTAACAGATGCGAAAAGCCGATGGCTCCCAGCACCTTGAAATGGGTGATATCATTGCGCACCGGGCCGAGAGCGGACACTGCGGCAGCGGGGGTTTTCATGACGGTTTCCTTTTGGTTTTTCTGAAATTCGTGAAGAAAAAAAACGGCAGGTTATTCGGCGGGATTATGCGCATGCATGATGGTGGTGTCAATATTGAATTTCGGGGTGAGCTTGACCGGGAATCAGGAAAAACCATAAAGGTTCCAAACACGAAAGGAGAGCCGGCATCTCTGCATTATCTTCGCACCAAAGAAGGAAAAGAAGTGGACTTTGCCATTTGCAAAGACAACAGGTGATTCAGAATATATCCTTGTTATCGGCAGGCCGGTGGCTTGCCGATCTTTCGGCATGAGCAATCGGAGGTTTAAAAACCGCCTTGTTTCAGCATCTCTTTGATCTCCTCGGGAAATGCCATGCAGACCGTTTCGTTGAAAAGATTTCGCAACGCTCCCACATCCGGTGTGCCGAGTTTCTGGCTGAAGAAGGTACGGGGAGAAAAGAGAAGGTGAAATCGGAAATGATCGTCGGCTCGGGTTCCGGTGAAAAAATTCATGTTGAAGCTGTAAATCCCCATTTTGTCGTATTCGGCCATGACGGCTGCCAGACCCGCGGCAATGTCTTGAATATCCTGGTCATTCAGATCCAGCGTGCAGCGGACATCTTCCAGAACGGCCAGCACATCTCCGGCAACGCCCATGGGAGCAAAAGCAGTCATCCAATGGGTACGGCCGATCTTTCCCAGATAGCGTTCGCCGATTTTCATTTCGGCCGCGGTCAGATCCTCCCAATAACAAGAACCGTAGTTGCCCAGATATTGCCGTGAAGCGTCCAGTTCCTGGCGCATCAGGTTGGGCGCCGTGGATGACGCAAATATCTGAAGATGGGGATGGATGATCGTGCTGCCTGCCGGCGGCATGTAATTCCAGTTGATGATGTGATAAACGGATTCCGGATGGCCGGTGATTTCTATCCGCCTGAAAAAATCAATTGCAAAGCCGAAAGCCGAAGCCATCAGGTCAGGAGTGAATTCCGTCATCGGAATATAGTGGCGGGCGCCGAAAGTGGCCACAGCCCCGATGGTGTCGTAGGGTGCGATGTTGGGAAAAATCACCCGATCCCCTTTCTGCATGCGGCCTTCGAAAATGAGATATTTGGGGAAACAGGGCGTTACGGCCAGAACCTTGTCCGGACAGAACGGGCACCAGGCGTCGGTTCCCGAAACCAGGGCAGTGAAATCGGGTTTTTCCCACTGAAGTTTCATGAAATGACAGATTCGGGCGGTTCGGCCGGTCAGGGGATCGAAGCGGATTTCACTGGGGATGCGCCGTTCGGCCATATCCTGCTGGGGGATGATCATGACGGTTTCTTTTTTGATGGTCTCAAATTTCATAGTGTCACCTCGATATATATAGCTTATCTGATTTTTACGAGTTTATCGATGTTGACCGTAAAAATATATCCATTCGCTGGTTCCAAAACTCAAGCCTGGGAACCAGCAAATACCATTTTCATGTGCGGGGAGGGCATTGCGCCGATGCCATGAGCGTTTATTATGGAAGTATTTTTAAGAAGTCAATACAAGATGCAGGCACTCACAGGCCGCCCGTAAGTTTCACTTACAGCATCGGGAACAGCACGTTACGATTTTATGCTTGATTAAATCAGACATTCGGGATAAATCAGACAAGATTTTATAAACAATTCAAGTTAATACGATATTTCTACATCTATGATTCACAACCCCAACTGGAGGATGTAAATGCCCATACGTCAGGATATTCATAAAGTGCTGATTATCGGTTCAGGCCCCATT
>CAYQKZ010000275.1:0-4820 GCA_964418135.1 uncultured Desulfobacterales bacterium | reverse complement strand
GACCGCTGCTGGTGTACATCACCCCTTGAACCTTGAAGGTAATGTCCGAATCCCGACGGTTGACGATGGCAAGTGTCGCAGCACCCCGTTCCCGAACCATGTCCACGGTGCGATTCGTATCTGCCGTGGTTCCGGACTGGGTAATGGCAATCACCAGCGCATCGCCCATATTGCCGGATGCTGCCGAGCTGGAAAGCTTGAAACCACTCAGCTCGGAGGCTTTCATGGCCGCAATCTGAATCGATGGATCATCGAGATAATAAATTAGAATATCCGCACAGGCCTGGGCCGCAATGCCGGCAGTACCCTGGCCGATAAAAAATATCCGACGGATAGTCCGTTGCGCAAAAGCCGTCCGAATCCCATGCGGGATGACAGTGTCGCCAAGCACAACCGCAGCAAGATTGGTCTCCGGATGGATCCGCCATCGATTCACCAGGGTTTTTTCGACAGACGCCGGTGCTTCGGAAATTTCCTTCAAAAAATAATGAGGAAACGTCTGGCGGTCGATATCCCGGGATGTGATCTGCGTAGTTCTGATATCCGACTCATCCAGCACGATCGGGATTCCATTGTAATACATGGCCTGGATATCCGATACGGACCCGCCGGAGTTCTGATCCAGTATGAATATCTGCCCCTGGGTCTTTCCATCGGGACCCTCGACAATTTTTTCCCCATCCATTTTGACGAACCGATCGGTTTCCTCGACAAAACCATACACTTCCGAAACCGGGATATAATGTTCCTTCCCAAGGCCCACGAAAATGGTCTGGCCGCTGCCTCGCTGTGCCAGAAACAGCTTTCCGGGAGCCAAATCCGATGTCATGAAAATGGCATGGGATCCCTTGAACGAATTGACAGCCTGACGGAACGCGTCTTCAATGGGCATCCCGGCTTGTAAAAACTTCTGGATCTGAAGCGGAATGATTTTGGTATCCGTGGTGATATCGGCGGAAATCTGAATCCCATCCTGCGCAAAAGCCGCTTTCAGTTCCTGATAATTATCGATGTCTCCGTTCAGAGCGGCTTGAATGATGCCGACATCGTCAAAACCGACGGCAGCCGTTCGGTTATCGACAGGATGACAGTTGGCGGACGATATCGCACCGACCGAAGCCCAGCGGGTGTGCGCAAAAACCATCATCGAAGTGCATGGAATTTCCGCAATGAGATGAAGCAGTGCATCCTCACGGATCTGTTGACGGATGAATGCGATATTATCCCCAAGACGACCGACCTCGGCAGCCACTTTATAGGTAAAGGCAATCGAAACACCTCCCCCCCTACCCTCTTGACCGGACTTTCGCAGGCTGATTCCCCGATTCAACAGAATTTCCTGATTGGTACGCGCAGTCATTTCCGGGAACAACCCGTGTTCTTCCACAGCCCGCTGAAACCGCTCATAGGCCGGAGCATCCAGAACGAACACCTGAGAAATTCCTGCCGAATCCCGACCCCGAACCTCCAGCCGATCGATACTGCCGAGTACGGTATTGAGCCTTTTATAAACGCCTACAAGATACAAAGACGGCAGGATATTCTCCTGATGGATCAGCTCGCGAATTCGGTGGATGTTTTCCAATATTTCGAATTTCAGACACCACAACACATCTTTGAGTATTTCAATCCGCCGAATCATCACATCGATCTCATCCACCGAAAGATGGCCCATATCCTGATCGAGTGCAATCGTTTCCGTTTGAATCAGATCGGACAGATGCCCTGAAATTTCGGAAAGGGACTGCTGGATTTCAGGATCGGCATAAACAGCATAAAACGGCTGGATTCTTTTCAGCGACTGGACCTGGTTGAGCAGCGTCAACACAACCGAATCCCCTCCCAGATACTGATCCATCAGGCATTGTACTGATTTTTTGCAGACTGCAGCCCCTCCGGATTCTACCGCCGACAGCGATTTTCTCAAGCCATCCACCGGTTGATCCAACAGCGCAGACTCGGCAGGTTTAAAAGAAACCAGGCCGGAAAGACCGCAGCAAAGAAATCCGGAACAACAGGGGAAAAAGATGATCGATCCATTGGGTACACCAGACGGATGTCTTCCAATATAGACATTTGAAAAGAGGATGGACGCAACCTTTTGTACAATAGCGTGCATGGATGCGTACAAAAAATTCGAGAATATCATGGATCACCTTTGCGCTGTCATTGAGATAAAGAAGAATTCTTTCTCTTTTGTGCTTTGCATTATCCTGTCCATCCTGTATATCCATGTGAATTATTTTTATTGAAATCAGGGTGGATTATAGAACATGTACGGATCATCGATCCGAACCTTCAGAAATGAAAAGGATTCGCACGATTTCTACATCCTGAGATACAGCTCCCGAATCCGCTCCCGCGTCATAACCGTTTTCCAGTTTTTCCCCAGCGCATTTTCCCAGAGCGGTTCGAGTACCAGGGCAACATCGATCATTTTTTCGATCTTGTCGTTTTCCATGCCGGACACCAAATTTCTGGGGAGGGAAACCCCCTGTCTGGCCATCATTTGACGGAATTCCATCACACCGTCCGGATAAAATTCTTCCAGATAATCAAACGCCACGCTGTTACCGATACCGTGATGAAGCCCCAGAACAAAGGACAGTCCATAAGACAGGGCATGACAGACACCGACCTGGGAGTAAGCGATACTCATCCCGCCGAAATAGGAGGCGATCATGAGCTTGTCATCGCTGTCCGGACCCGGATCGAGAAACACATCCTGACACAGCGCCATGGCTTTTTCACCATAAGACTGGCTGAACGTGTTGAGATAGGTTCCGGTAAGTGATTCCACACAGTGGATATAACAGTCCATACCCGTGTAAAAACGCTGCTCCTTCGGGGCATCGACAATCAACTCCGGATCGAGAACAATCTGGTCAAACACCGTATAGTCCGAATTGATCCCCAATTTTTTCTGAGGGCCGGTCAAGACTGTGGTGCGAGATACTTCCGCACCGGTTCCGGACAACGTCGGGATGCCGACATGATAAACAGCCGGATTCCGGATCAAGTCCCAGCCCTGATAGTCCGCGGCCGAACCGGAATTGGTCAGCATCAGGGAAACAGCCTTGGCCAGATCCATGGTGCTGCCGCCGCCGATACCAATGACGCCGTCCGGCGGATTTGTGGAAAATTCTCTCACCTGCCGGGTCAGACTGTCTACGTATCCGGTTTTGGGCTCATCGGTTACATCGACCCAAAGCAGCATATCCGATGCATGCCGGGGAATCCGATCCGTTAAAGAATGCTGCATGAAGACATCATCCACCAGAAACACCATGAACCCATTCCGACGTTTCACAGACAATATCTCATCCACTTGACCAAAACATCCCCGACCGAATATGACCTGGGGTACTACTTTAAAATTGCGAAATTTCATTTGCATTATCTCCGATGAGCTACCTTCAAGACATTTTCGATGATATCCACCCGCTGTTGAAGCATTTCCGGAGTCCAGGACAGCTTGATCTGAAGCGACAATGTGCGGCTCATGATCCGGTCCGACTGGGGAAGATGGATATCGGCATAAACCGGGCATCCTTTCTGCAAATGATACGGGAGATTGGCCAGCGACCTGACCTGTTTGAAATGATCCCAGTTCCTCAGATAATGCCAGTTGTTATCATACCAGTAAAAACAGCCATCCATTCCGGCAGTACTCAGTTCCCCGGCTATACGCCTTGCCTGATCCGCATCCTCCAGAAAAAAAGACAGGAACGTGGCGGAGTCTCCCGCTTCATCCGGTATCACCCGGAACGAAACATCAGGAAATCGGCTTAGTGCCTGTTTGAGAATCCGTTTATGTTCCCGCTGTCTGGCAAGAATCGCGTCGAGTTTGCGAAGCTGCGCCAACCCGACAGCCGCGTTCAGTTCACTGATCCGGTAATTCATGCCGAGAAACGGATGCCCTTCCTGGCCCCGGTCGGATCCGACATGGTCATGACCATGATCGGCATAAGCCTGCGCGTTGAAATAAATCTTCGGATCAGACGTCACCACAGCCCCGCCTTCGCCGCAGGTAACGGTCTTGACCGGATCGAAGGAAAAACAACCGGCATGACCGAACGTTCCGGCATATTGACCCCGGAAGGTGGCCCCCAGAGACTGGCAGGCATCTTCGATCAACACCAGGTTCTTTTCATCGCAGATTGCTTTCAGCTCGTCAATTCGCGCCATGGCGCCACACATGTGAACCGGCATGACAGCCCGGGTGCGCGGTGTAATAACCGCTCGAACGGACTGAGGGTCCAGACACAGGGTCTCATCGATTTCGGCAAACACCGGAACAATGCCGGCCATTACCAATGCTTCGACAGATGCCACAAACGTAAACGGCGGAAGAATGACTTCATCTCCGGCACCGACACCACAGGCCGCCAGAGCGATACTGAGGGCGGCCGTTCCGCTGGAACACAGATGGGTGTAACCAGCCGCGATGCGTTTTGTCAGCTCCTCCTCGAAAGTCCTGGCCTTCCAACGATCCTTTCGCACCCCGTCAAATCCATAACGGAACAAGACCCCTGTTTCCAGAACATCCAGAACTTCTTTTCGCTCTTCCTCTCCAAACCATTCAAACCCCGGCATGAAACACTCCTTCGATACGTGAGTTGACGGCAGTTTTTCAGCCGCGATCTTTCTGCTTAGGCTTATGCTCCGCAGTTGTAAAGTAATTGGAAAAATACTGTTTCATCAAAATTCGGGCATACTAGCCGGAACGGGTTCCGATGAATTTTTCATGTGCCACCACCGAAGCAACCACCACTTTCTGTCCGCTGGCACGATCCCAGGCAAACCCGACAAACCAGTCG
>CAYQKZ010000274.1:0-4830 GCA_964418135.1 uncultured Desulfobacterales bacterium | reverse complement strand
TGTGTATTTATGCACTCGTCATCGCGCTGATCCTTATTTATGCACATCCGCAGGCGGCAGCCATCACCAAACTGTTCAGCAAATAATTTTTTTTTCAGAATCTTTTTTATAACAGTAAGGGGCAATGTTCCGATAGAGAACATCGCCCCTTTTTTTTACCGATCAACCGGATGGCGATTCTATCGTTCTGGTTGACTCGAATCTCGCATAGACCAATTCAACCAATCGCTACCATACCCACTCCATACCCACCCATCCAATCGATTCACAATCTTTTTAACCATCCGATTATATAATGTATTTTTAATGTTAAACATTTCGTATCATTGTATAACTTTTTTAAAAAAATACCTATTGCGAAATGATTTTCTTCTATATATTATGAACACTCGAAAGTTTATCGGATAATATTTTTTAAGGTGTCTAATATAGACTTTCAGAAAATTCATTTCGCAAGGCAGCAGGAAGGGAATAGGCCTTTTTCGGCCATTCCAGACCGATAACGCTGCGAAATTATTTTTCTGAATGTCTATAGCTGTTTGTTCATGTACGGGGGAAAACAAATCCTTGTTCATGAACGTTCAGTTGAATATCTGGGAAAATATCCACAAAGGAATAAGGCATCAGGATTACCGGAGAACAGGCGGCATTTTTATCTCCCCTGTCAACCGGGATGCATTAAAAGGAGGTGCTTTATGATTATTCGACCGTGTTCCATTTCATCTATCCGTTCTGGTTTTATTCCTTTATTCTGTCTGTTTCTTGTAGTGTCACTACTGATCAGTTTGGGGTCGGGCATTACCCTGAGCATGGCTGCCCAGGTATCACTGGCTTGGGATGCCAATACCGATCCGGCTGTGGCTGGTTACAAACTGTATTACGGATATGCTTCCCGAACCTACGGAACGCCAGTGGATGTCGGTAAGATGTCACAGTATACTCTGACCAGTATCGAAGAAGGAAAAAATACGTATTTTGCGGTAACTGCCTATGATACAACCGGGAATGAGAGTGCATATTCCACTGAACTGGAATGCTTCACGATCACACCAGCACAGGCAGTGAACGGTACGATCAGTCCTGCTAATACCATTGTGGTCAGTCGCGGCATGAGTCAGACATTTACGATAACACCTGCCGCAAATTACGTTCTCTCCGACATACTGGTGGATAATGTATCCGTTGAACCGGTTGCAACTTACACATTTTCCAACATCATCGGAAATCATAGTATAGCTGCCAACTTTACGCCCATAACTTCTACTTATACCATTAGCGCTTCGGCCGGAACCAACGGTTCGATCAGCCCTTCCGGAAATATTTCCGTTTCTCAGGGAACCAGTCTGGCATTTACCATTTCTGCAAATACCGGCTATAATATTCAAGATGTTCTGGTGGACGGCGCTTCTGCGGGTGCGGTCGCTTCCTATACCTTCTCCAACGTCACTGCGGCTCACAGCATCTCTGCCGCCTTTGCCGCAAAGACCTATCCTATCGCCTCCTCAGCCGGAACCAACGGTTCGATCAGCCCTTCCGGCAGTGTTTCTGTTTCTCAGGGCGCCAGCCAGACATTTACCATTACACCCAATACTGGCTACAAGGTACAGGATGTTCTGGTGGACGGTGCTTCCGTCGGAGCTGTCACTTCCTATATCTTCTCCAACGTCACCGCCGCTCACAGTATATCCGCTGCCTTTGCATCCAGCTCATTTACGATTGTGGCTTCAGCAGGAACAGGGGGAACCATTTCGCCGTCCGGCTCAGTAGCTGTAAAAGGCGGGGCAAGTCAGTTGTTTGCGATAAAACCCTCTTCAAATTATAAGATCAGCAGCGTTATTGTGGACGGAAAATCTGTCGGGGTTCTGACATCCTACACTTTCTCCAATGTTCAGACCAATCACACGATCTCGGCCACCTTTGTTGGTAAGAAATCATCAGCAGCAGATTCGTCTAAAGATCAGACAAAAGACGCCCAGCAGTCCCAAACCATTTTCAGTTATTTACTTGCCGGAAGTGGCGTGCTTCCGGGCAACGGCGGATGGGTGGAGGTTCTCAACCCACAAGGCGGTGAAGCTGCAGTGTCCGTTCATGTAGATTGGCCGGAATATAACAAACTCAGCGGTGAAATCCGTACCGCCACCGGAGACATCGATGGAGATGGTCACGACGAAATTATCGTGGGGCTTAGTCAGGTTAAAGATGCCCCCGGCATTCCGGGCGGTTATTTTTCAGTACTCGATGACGATTATTCCGTCCTTGGCTGGGGCCAGGTAGAATGGCCGGAATATAACGCAATCAATGGCGAAACACGGGTGGCCACCGGTGATATAGACGGTGATGGTATCGCGGAAATAATTGTCGGACTGGGTCCTGGAGGAGAGGGACGCATGGAAGTCTTTAAATATGTCGATTTTCAACTCAAACACATGAAGTGGCTCCAGACCGGATGGTCGGATTACAACAGAGGAAACGGTGAAACCAGACCTGCTACCGGCGATCTGGACGGAAATGGCAAGAAAGAAGTTATTGCCGGGCTTGGACCGATCAAAAACAATCCTGATATCCCTGGCGGTGTCTTTTTCACCTTTGATGAAGCATCCTTGGGAAGCACGAATCTTCGAAATTCCGCAGAAACAGATGCCAGCGGCTGGGGCATTATCAATTGGCCGGACTATAACCGACTCAGCGGGGAAATCTGGCCGGCAGCCGGCAACATCACCAGCGACGGCAAGGATAAAATTATTTTGGGTTTGGGGAAACAAGGTGCCGGTCGCTTCGAGATAGTTGGTTTTGACATGATCCAGAATCAGACACAGCATATCGCGTGGCAGAAGAGTGCATTGGCCACAGGATCGGAAATTCGACCGACCTGCGGTTCTATAGAAAAAGACGGCGGAGATAAAATTATCATCGGTTTCATCAATCGCGGCGAAGGCATCCTGGAAATATTCGGAAATGCCACCCAGAATTATGAACCGATCAGTCAGGTACAAACCCAGTTCAAAGGCTTCCAGCAGAAACAGGAAAACCAACTCTGGCCCAGTGTTTTTCGAACGAAAGAACAATCTACTCAATAATTGATGCTTCTGTGGATCGATCCCCTGATTTTCAGCAAGGATCGATCCGCATGAATCTATAACTTTCTCGATAAAGATTTTGGGTGTGCTATCGGTCCGGGATGTACGGGAAAAATACAATCCCCCTCCTGGTTCTCTTCCCAAAACCATTATATAGTCAGCTATACATCCTGCCTATTCTCAAAATCCCCCGATTTTTACATCCTGTATTCTCTGACTGAATTCTCTGATTGAACAATAATATTTTTTTCTGTGAATGAATCTGTGTATTGCGTTATAAAACATTCTAAGATAGAGAAGTTTCAGCGCAGTCAAATCAAGGAAGCGATCAATCAGATTCCTGTCGCATCAGCATGCATAGCCGATTTGTTTAGGAACATTTCTGTTTTTCACGCTGCAGATTATCCGGATTTTTCGACAATGCCTCGTTCTTCACAGATCATTACCATGATTATCGTACAAACCCCAAACTGGTATCGAAAGAAAGGTAACCATTCACGCCCTTCTCCTTTTCAAAGGCAGATATTGTAAATTTAGCCGATAACAGTTTATTGGGGAAGGGATGAATGAATTTGTTACAAAGAAAGCGAGAGTAATCCATGAACCCGTCAACCAATCCTTCAACTATTCTAATTGTCGATGATGAGCCGGCAAATATAGCGGTTCTGAACCAGCTTCTTTCAACCAAATATCGTGTTCTGGCCAGCAAAACGGGCGAACAGGCACTACTGAACGCGTCCAGAGAACCCGGTCCGGACCTGATACTGCTCGATATCATGATGCCGGGAATGGATGGCTACACCGTTCTTTCCCGGTTGCGTGAAAATGAGAAAACCCGGGAGATACCGGTCATTTTTGTGACAGCATTGGACGATACCGTGGATGAAGAACGGGGTCTCGAACTCGGAGCTGTAGATTATATCACCAAACCGATCAAACCGGCCATCGTGAAAGCGCGGGTTATGGCGCACCTGGAGATCAAACATGCCCGGGATCGGCTGAAGGACCAGAATATCTGGCTGGAAGCCGAAGTCGCCCGACGCATGCAGGAAAACATTCTGATTCAAGATCTCAGTCTGTGCGCATTGACACAACTGGCTGAAACACGTGATTCCGATACGGGCAATCACATTTTCCGAACTCAGAGCTATGTCGAAGCGCTTGCCCGCAATTTGCAGTCGCATCCGCTTTTTGCATCGGAGCTGGACGAACTGCATCTGATTCGAATAGTGAAGGCCTCTCCGCTGCACGATATCGGCAAAGTCGGTATCCCCGATGCCATTCTCTTGAAACCTGGGAAACTGACACCTGAAGAATGGGAAATCATGCAAAATCACACCCGAATTGGTGGTGATGCGATTCGCAATGCAATAGAAAAAGCTACGGTTTCAAATAAATATCAAGATAATAAAACCAATCCAGAGTCCCTGATCTTTCTCGAGGTGGCACGTGTCATCGCAACCAGCCATCACGAAAAATGGGATGGGACCGGATATCCAGACCACTTTGAAGGACCGGCCATTCCGTTTCCAGCCCGACTGATGGCCTTGGCTGATGTATATGATGCACTCACTACACCGCGAGTGTATAAAAAAGCTTGGGCAACCAAAGAGGCTGTCCCGTACATCATTGAGCAAAAAGGAAAACATTTCGATCCCATTGTTGTAGAAGCTTTTGAATCGATGTGTGGTATCGTTTTTAAATATCATGGGATAAGCATCCCATTCTTTTCACTAACATCAAACAAAAAGCA
>CAYQKZ010000273.1:0-4839 GCA_964418135.1 uncultured Desulfobacterales bacterium | reverse complement strand
TAACGGTTTCATCCATTTTCCCCCCACACTGCAATATCATCGACATCGAAAAAGGAATTGACCGGCTCGAACCGGGTGAAATCACGCATTGTGTCATGGCCAGAGAGCAGATCAACGAGCCCGGACGCCGGATCGTTGCCAGCATCGGCCTGGCCCTGCCTGCCGAAAGAGGGCGTTACGGTTATCTTTCCGAACACCACGGGTTCGGTCAGACTGAAATCGAGGCTGGTGAATATGCCGAAGATCTGGCGGCAACCATGCTGGCCAATACGCTAGGTATCGAATTCGATGCAGACAAAGACTATGATGAACGCCGGGAAGTGTATAAAATGTCCGGAAAAATCGTTAAATCTCAGCATACCAGTCAAGGCGCCATTGGGGCAGAAGGCAATCTGTGGACAACCGTCGTGGCGGCTGCCATTTTCGTCAAATAAGCAGAACGTTTCGAATATATGAGTGTACAATGAACTCCTTTGCATTTGGAGAGCCCGAATATCAGTTATCCGATCCGGAAAGCGCCCAAGCTGTCGTTCTGCCTTTGTGTTATGAAAATGCCGTTTCTTACGGCACCGGAACCGGCAGCGGGCCGCTCCATATTCTGAATGCTTCCACCCAACTGGAAATGATGGATGAAGAAACATTCATCAACTGGGGAAATATCGGCATTCACACGCTGGCACCGATATTTCCCTCTCGCAATCCCGAACAGGCTGTCGGAGAAATGAAGCAGGCTGCTGCAAAGGTATTGGAGAAACATCAATTTCTGCTTTCCCTTGGCGGAGATCATGCCATTTCCATCGGCCCGATTATGGCGGCTTCAGAAATCTTCCCTGACCTGGGTGTACTGCAGGTAGATGCGCATCTGGATCTCAGAAATTTCTGGAATGGAAGTCGATACAATCATGCCTGCGTCATGCGTCGCGTTATCGAGGATTTGGGATTGCCTGCGGTCCAGGTAGGGATTCGTTCATTCTCATCCGAAGAGGCCGATTTTCTTAGGCATCATGAGTTGTCTCCTTTTTTTGCCCATCAGATTTCACAAACAGATACGTCCTGGATTCATCAGGTGATTGAACGTCTACCGGAACACGTGTATATGACCATCGATCTGGATGGCCTCGATCCGTCCGTACTGCCCGGAACCGGCACACCCGAACCGGGCGGACTGACCTATCGTCAGCTCGTCAGCCTGATTCAGGCCGTAGGGCGATCCCGAAAAGTAGTGGCCGCCGATATCAACGAACTGTCCAAAATCGAGGGAACCACAGTGTCGGAATTTACAGCCGCCAAACTGGCTACTAAACTTTTTGTTCATTGTTTAAATTGTTCCGAAGGTCGGGATTTCAGGAGTCAAAGCCATGCATAAATTAATGATCGTAGATGATGAAGTCATTCCTGCCACCTATCTCCAGGAGCAGCTCATTGCTTTGGGATACACGGTGGCAGCCGTATCCACATCCGGAAAAGAGGCCATCGATATCGCCCGACAGGTCATGCCCGATCTGCTTCTGATGGATATCCGCTTTCCAAATGATGATATGGACGGAATCGAAGCTGCCGAAATAATCGACCAGGACCTGGATATCCCGGTTGTATTTTTGTCTGGATTTTCTGAGAAGGAAATCATCAATCGATCCCGTTTATCCGGCGCATACGGATTTCTGACCAAACCCATCACTGCGGATCAGATCAAACCAACAATCGAAATCGCCATCTACAAAAAAGAACTGGACCGAAAACTTAGAAAAGCCAATGAAGATCTGGACAGACGGATTTTGGAACGCACTGCGGAATTGACACGGGCGAATCATCAACTCAATATTGAAATCACCGAACGCAATCGGGTGAATCGTGAACTCGAACAAAAAGAAAAAGAGCTGGCGTTTAACGCTTTCAATCTTCAAGAAACCAACGCAGCACTGAAAGTGCTTCTCAAACAGCGGAAAGAAGACAGACTTCAGCTCGAAGAAAAAGTCATCGCCAATGTTCGGGAATTCGTGCTTCCGTTCATTGAAAGGCTCAAGCAAACCGGTCTTACCGAAACCCAGACCACTTATCTCGAAATCGTTGAAACCAACCTGAAAGACATTACCGCACCATTTTCCCCCAGGCTGTCTCCCCGATATATGACCCTGACACCCAACGAAATTCATGTGGTGAACCTGGTTAAACAAGGCAAAAGAACGCGGGAAATTGCAGAACTTCTCGATCGCACATATGGAACCGTGGGTTCCCGAAGATGCCATATTCGAAAGAAAATCGGCATCAAGGGCAAGAAGGCCAATCTCAGAACCCAGTTGTTGTCTTATCAGTGATGCGGTCCACCCATTTCCACCGCATGCCGTCCGATGTCTCGGCATACTGCAAAAAACCTTTTTCATGTGCATATGCCAGTGCGGACAGCAATTTTTCCCGACGGCCATCCGCTGCATCGATCAGCAAATGGTCCACCAGATCGTGCAACAAATCCGCTTGATGATCTGCTGAAATGGGAACAGCCCAGTTTCCCCTCTTTTCAATGGCATTATTCATCATCAGATCATAGAGGGTGATGGTGCGTTCCAGGTTGACCAGAGGCCAGGCTTCTTCATCCGATGCCTCCCCGGTTGCCATGCGTTCGGCAATCGATCCCAGGTATCGGTTGAAATCGTTCTCCCACCCCATAACAATATCATCCAGCATCCGGCGGGAGACGAAAGGGGTTTCCACAATGGCCCGGTTGGCGTGGTAATCCGACCAGTCATTCGAAAGAATCGTAATTCCCAGCGCAGTGCTTTCCCGACGAACCCGTGTTCCCGGAAATGGCGCCAGCAGATGAAATCCATATGAAACCCCCTGTTTTTTCAGTTTTTCACCGAAAGCAATCGTTTCCTTCAGGGTGTCCGGTGTTTCGCCAGGCAGCCCCAGGATAAACGATCCATGGGGCTGCAGCCCGACCTGATTGCACAAGTTGACGGCTTCAATCACCTGATCGAGGGTAATTCCCTTTCGAATGGTTTTCAGAATGTCGGCATTTCCGGATTCGATGCCGAAACTGACGGCCTGACACCCGGCATTCTTCATCCGCTGAAGCACCTCCCGCGAAACCGTATCCACCCGCGCGAATGATGTCCATTTGACGGTCAAATTTCGCTTCAGTATCTCATCACAAACCGCCAGACAGTGACAGGGGTCGGCGGTAAACAGATCGTCTGCCACATTGATCTGACAGAAACCGTAACCAGCCAGGGATTCCATTTCATCCACGATTTTGACCGGATCCCGATAACGGACCATGGCCCCCACCATTTTTCTGCCTACGCAAAAAATGCACGCATGGGGACAGCCACGGCTCGTGGTCATGGAAATCGGCATTCCCAGCGCCCGATATCTGCCCAGTGCCAGCAGGTGCCTGGCAGGCACTTCCAGCATATTCACATCGATGGGATGGGGCCTTTTTCCAGTTGAAATCAGCGTGTCTCCCCGACGAAACACCAGTCCGGATATTTTCCCCCAGTCACCTTCCCTGCCAGCTTCGATGGCGATTTCAACCAGCGTTTCTTCACCTTCCCCCAGAACCACGATATCCAACTCGGAATGGGCAGACAGCGTTTCATCGGCACAGAAGGTAACATGCGGACCGCCCATGATGGTAAGGCATTCTGGAAGGCATCGCTTTGCTTCCCGAATGATCCGAATCGCCCAGTCAGCCGTCATGGTCACGGCGGTTGCGGCCACGATATCGGGCTTGAATTGTGCCAGTTTGAACTGAAAATCGGCTTCAACAAAAGGAAAAACCACATAATCCAGTATCTCGACCTCAGCACCGGATTTCTCCAGCGCAGCGGCCAGATACGCCAGCCCCAAGGGGGGTGACGGATTTTCAGACAGCGGATAAAAAGGATTGATCAATATACAGCGCATCGACTTTCACCATAAAAAAAGGGCCCGAGCAATAGCTTCGGGCCCTTGAAAATATTTCAACCATCTTCAGGGAGAAAGGAAGTTGGTATCGGTCAACAGGTTTTTCCTGTCTCCTGATCCCTGCCCCCTGCCCCCTTTTTATTAGAACAATCCACTGACTTTTCCAGTTTCGGTATCCACATCGATTCTTCTGAATGCCGGGTTGGAGCTGGTTCCGGGCATCAGGCTGATGGCACCGGCACAGGGGCAGAGGAATTTGGCACCTGAATAGATGAGAACGTCACGGATCGGCAGGGTCCAGCCCTTGGGCACACCCTTCAGCGTCGGATCATGGGTGAGGCTCAGGTGGGTTTTGACCATCATGGTGGCAAAGTCCGCATATTTGGGATCGCTTTCCAGCATTTTGGCTTTGGCATCGGCCTCTGGGGTCCAGGACACGCCGTCTGCGCCGTAAACTTCCTTGGCGATCAAGGCAACGCGGTCGCGGAGTTTGGTTTCCAGCGGATACAGGAATTTAAAATCATTGGTTTCGTTGCAGGCGTCGATGACAGCGTCCGCCAGTTCCAGAGCACCATCTCCACCATCGGCCCAGTGGGTCGATTTGGCACAGCGGGCACCAGCGGCTTCGGCAGCCTTCCGAACGATGGCGATTTCCGCATCGGTGTCGGTATGGAAGCAGTTGATGCAGACAACCGGGTTGATCCCGGCTTTTCGGATGGTCTTGATATGATGAACCATGTTCTCCACACCTTTTTCGACCAGTTCCAGATTCTCTTTAACATATGCATCGGGAAGTGCGATACCGGCAACGACCTTGGGCCCGCCGCCGTGCATCTTGAGGGCGCGGATGGTAGTGGTCAGAACGGAAACATGGGGTTTCAGTCCGCTGTTGCGGCATTTGACGTTCCAGAATTTCTCGAATCCGATATCTGCGGC
>CAYQKZ010000272.1:0-4844 GCA_964418135.1 uncultured Desulfobacterales bacterium | reverse complement strand
CTTGGGCCGGATGTTTGGTCTCGCAGAGTTACTCAGGAGCATCGTCTTGTCTATGCAGAGAGATCCTTTGAAGATGAAAATGCTTTTGAATCAAGGGACCTTGCTTCAGCAGGAGCCGGCGCAAGTACTTTCGATTTTAGGTTTCAAGGAAAGATATTTCATCCTGGCAAAAATCGACATTGGAAAACACAGGTTGATGGGCTTATTCGTGCTGCAAGGGCTGTTCGACTTTTTCAATCCACAAACAGTTTAAGATACCCCAAAAATGAACAGTGCATGTTTTGTGGGCATGGTTTAAGAAAAAAAATCCATAATTACATCCATCCTTCAATCTCCATTATTGCATTGCCAATAAACTCTGGGATATAGGGTATAACCGAATTCCCCAAAGCTCTTAATCGAGCCACCCTTTGGGGTACCCCATCATCTCTCGAACAAATTCCTGGTTCAGTAATCCACTCTGTTGTGGTGATTCTTCTAAAATCTGTTCTGGCGAAGTGCCCCTTGTCATCTGTGATGGAGTTGAGTAAAGTTTCCCTCGGCGTATTTCCATTGACATGATCATTTCCCTTAGACTCAAACCTCTCGGAAATTTGTACCCGTTGGTTGACAGCCTTTCCAGTGTTTCCGAATGATGTTTCACCTTCACCCAATCCATTGGCTCTTTCGCGCCCGGTGTTGGCCACAATCCACACTCTATCCCTTCTGTGCGGAGCATTGACGGCACAAGCTGGAATAATAAACGTTTCTGTTTCGTAACCCGAACTTTCCAAGTCAGATAACACCGCATCGAGGCCCATATTGATGATTCCAGGAACATTTTCACCAATGATCCATTTTGGATTGCATTCTTGTATGAGACGAAACATTTCCGGCCAGAGGTGACGCTCATCGTCCTTGCCTCTTCGCTTCCCGGCAGCGCTATATGGCTGGCAAGGGAATCCTCCGCAAATAACGTCGATTGAACGTACTTGCGTAAATCCCCGCTGCGTTCCTTCCCTTTCGTCTTCATATAATTGTCCATTATTACTATTCCAATGCAATCTTTTAATATCTTCAAAAACAGGAACACCCGGCCAATGCTTTTTCAATATTTTCCGACAATATGGATCGATTTCACAAAATGCTACTGTCTCGAACCCAGCCCTCGTTAAACCTAAAGAGAATCCACCGATACCAGAAAAAAGGTCTAATACGGTAATGCTCATATTTCACCCATCTTCCCACCGTCTTTGTTCCGGCAGTCTCGTAGTTTCTTTCCCGACCAGCTCGTTTCAGAGTCCAGAACAATACGCTGGCGGCCTGTAGATGTTTGCGTCGCCTATCATTGTGTTTTTGAGTAACCATAGCGAATTATCGATATTTGGTCAATATTGATCAATCCCTACCCATACAAACACGAACCGAGATAACCCAATAGATACTGTCCGCGATAGATTACGGTTTGATTCCTGGGGCGCTCCGCTTTGTCCACTTGACCCAAACTTGCCCCAAAGGCTTGGGTGTGCGAGCGAGCCAATATGCAAGTCAGTAGAACATTCCAAAGACCTGCGTTGGATCAAGCAATGGTCAATTATAAAGCATAAAACTGCTTCTTGGCTGAATAGACCAGTCAGCTATCAGGAGCTGGTCGATGCAAGTCAGCCCCCGACAGCTTTCCATCGATACAGTTGAGGCTTCACGGGCACGGTTGGCGGCATTACGACAAAGCAAATCCAATGACGGTTGATTTCATGACCATAAAATTTCAGGGCATAGAATCGGCTTCCTAAAATCGTCCAATAGCGACGATCTCCATCAGACCCATACACCACACGTATGGGTCTTTTAATTTGTGCGAACTCGATAAAGTCGAAATTGTTATCACAAAATTCAAAAACTGAATTGCAAGTTACTTATGAAACATGATACTGAATTCCTAAACTTAATCTGAGTTCCATAATTTTTTATTTTCATTATAGCATCCTGTATTTGCAGGATAATCGTATATGAAGTATTAAATTGATAACACTTATGCCATTGCAAAGGATTCATGGAGAATTATTGGGTGCCGGGGGTCAACAATCTCGGACGGTACGGCCGATGGGCTTTTGCCGAATTTACGGATGGGTATCGGATTCAGACCGATTTTAAAGACAAGTCAGAATCAACTGGCATATCTTTTTGACACCTCCGTGCCGAACATCAGCATTCACATCTCCAACATCATGAAAGATAAGGAGTTGGATGAAAAATCTGTTGTTAAGGAATATTTAACAACTGCCGCCGACGGAAAAGACTATCATGTCACGTTTTACTCTCTGGAGATGGTGTTGGCCATCGGTTTCAGGGTACGGAATGCCGAAACCCAGAATAAACTTCTCTATGCCGTAACCCGGCAGACAGCCGCGGAAATCATATTGGCTCGGGCCGATGCCCACAAACCCAACATGGCTCTGACATCCTGGAATGGTCATGTGGTAAGAAAACAAGATATTTTTATCGCAAAAAATTACCTGACTGAAGATGAAATCGACAGTCTGAGTCGTCTGGTCGTTATATTTTTAGAAACCGCTGAATTAAGAGCCAAAAACCGGTTCGATATGACCATGAAGTTTTGGCATGAAAATGTGGACCGGATTCTATCTTTCAATGATATGCCTGTCTTGACAGGCAAAGGCAAAATCAGCAAGGCTGTCATGGAGGAAAAGATTCGAGAAATATATGCGCTGTTCGATAAAAAACGGAAAGCTTATGAAGCCGAACAGGCAGATATGGAAGACTTGGCCGAACTGAAGCTGCTGGAAGAAAAAATTGAGAAGAAAAGAGAATGAAGCGTTGGCCTATATGGATAACCGATTCTTTTCTTTGCTGCAGGACCGGGGGGATGCCATCGATACCTTGAAAAGTGAGGAACAGATGATCCAGCGGGTCATGCACGATCTCTGTTGGGGATGAAACAGATTATTAAACCTGATTCAGAACCTTCAAACAGACTCAAAGACACCTGCAAATCAAGGATATCAACCATAGACAGAATCGAGGAGTAAAAAGCATAAATGGCCGGATATATCCATGACCCACTGCAAATCATCAACTTAATTGCGGACAACCTTCGTGATCGCTATAAAAGCGGCTTTCCAGTTCTCAAGGAAATTATTCAAAACACCGACGATGCCGGTTCCACAGACGAGCCCATTCAACTCGAATTTGGTCTGTCTCTGGGGATAGCCAACGCAGAACACCCTCTCCTGAAAGGTCCGGCACTGTATTTTCTCAATAATGGTTCTTTCACGGACTCGGACTACAAAGCCATCCGTTCTTTTGGCCTGAACCGCAAGGCCATCGAGCAGTCCTCCATCGGTAAGTTCGGCCTCGGCATGAAAAGCGTTTTTCATTTCTGCGAGGCTTTCTTTTTCCTGGCCAGAAACAAGGACAAAGAGTATGCGGACATCCTCAATCCCTGGTCCGGAGATGATTTGTCCTCATTTCAAGATCATAATGATTGGGATGACTTCTCATTATCCGATACCAATCTGATCCGAGATTATGTACAGCCTGTTTTGAGCCGTATGAATCTTTCGAGAGATTCATTCTTTCTACTGTGGTTACCATTGAGACAAAAAAGACATCTCATGGTACATGGTAAAGAGGTCGGTAGTATTATTTCCGAATTTCCCGGAGACAATTACCAGAACATTTCTTTCCTTTATCAACAGGAACTTGCCCAGAAAATTGCTTCGCTACTGCCACTGTTGCGTCGGATCAGCAGTATCCGTTTCTGGCATGCAAATGGCACCCAAATTGTCGAGGTGCCAGACTTTCAGGTTTCAATGGAAGGAGCAAATCGTATCGGTTTTGTGGACGGTCAGAATCAGGTGAAAGACATTGCAGGGGCGGTAACCTACAAGAATAACAGCAATAATAATGCGATTTTTTCACTAAAATATTCTGGGAAGGAGCAACTGCTGGAAACTCCGGAATTGCGCGCCCTTCGAGACTCGCATCTCTGGCCCAAAAGTTATGTGCGAAACGATGATGGCAAGAGCCATGAAGCACCAGACAAAGCCAGAGGACATTGTGCCGTTGTATTCTCCCGATCAAATGAAAATGAACGTGGCAGACTCGATATCCGCTGGGCGGTCTTTCTGCCGGTAGATGCTGGCAGAGAAGAAATACCATGCGGGGGAGACTATTGTTATCGAATTATCCTGCACGGGTATTTCTTTGTCGATGCAGGACGGGTTGGAATTGAAGGATTACATGAAAAGATCGAGCGTGTTGATGCCGCTCCCGGTCAACAAAATGAAGTGGAATTGCGCAAGCTATGGAACATTCGCCTTGCAAGGTCTGGAACCCTGCCACTCGTACTCCCTGCTTTGAAGGATTTTGTTGAAAAAGCTCGGCTCTCGGCAAAAGATATCATGTATCTTAGTGAGGGGATACGAAAATCAACACTCTTTGATATTCACGGGAAAAGTATTTGTGCAAAATCTTCATGGGCTTGCTGCCTGACTCCAAGAGGTGGGAAATGGCATCTTTTATCAATTTCCCAAGAGACACTCCCTCTGCCAGAGCCGCCATTGACAGCTCCTGAACGGCCATGGAAAACCCTACCGAAGTTGAAATTATTCCAGGAACGTGGCGTTGAGCTTCTCCTGAAAGATGCCCCACACCTTCTTGCCCGCACATTACCTCAGTGGAACGAGGCAAATCTGTTGGAGGTATTGTCAGTTCCTGAAAAAGAAGTCTTCACCGATCAGGGCTGCCTCGACTATCTGCTTCTGTTTATGGAAGATTCAGTCAAACCCTATAACCGCAAATGACAGTTGGATTTATCAACCAATTAATACTATTTGGGAAAG
>CAYQKZ010000271.1:4619-4867 GCA_964418135.1 uncultured Desulfobacterales bacterium | reverse complement strand
CTTTTCAAGGAAATTGACCGCCAGAAATCAGAAGCCCGTAAAAACGGTGTAGACATCATCGATCTTGGCGTGGGAGATCCGGATATGCCGACCCCCCCGCATATTATTGAAGCCCTGATCAAAGCGGCCTGGGATCCGGCCAACCACCGATATCCTTCCTACTCCGGAATGGGCGCATTCAACGAAGCGGTTGCCAGGTGGTATCAGCGGCGCTTTCAGGTCGCGCTTTCGCCGGAAACCGAAGGCGT
>CAYQKZ010000271.1:0-4609 GCA_964418135.1 uncultured Desulfobacterales bacterium | reverse complement strand
ATCGGGTCCAAGGAAGGCATTGCCAATATTCCCCTGGCCCTGATCAATCCGGGGGATATCGGGCTGGCGACCAGTCCCGGATATCCTGTATACAATACCGGCATCCAGTTTGCCGGCGGCCAGACGCATTTTATGGATCTGCTCAAATCAAACCAGTTTCTGCCGGATCTGGCAGCCATTCCGGATTCGGTTGCCGCCAAAGCCAAGCTGATGTTTATCAATTATCCCAACAATCCCACATCTGCCGTGGCAACGACGGCGTTTTTCAAGGAAGTGGTGCGATTTGCGGAAAAACATAACATCATCGTCTGTCATGATGCCGCCTATTCCGAAATGGCCTTTGATGGATACCAGCCGCCGAGTTTTCTGGAAACGGATGGTGCCAAGGATGTCGGAGTTGAATTTCATTCGCTTTCCAAAACCTATAACATGACCGGCTGGCGGTTAGGATTTGCTGTCGGCAGGGCCGAGGTCGTCCAGGCATTGGGGCAGATCAAGAGCAATATCGATTCAGGTGCTTTCCAGGCAGTGCAGTATGCCGGTATTGCCGCCCTGGACGGGGATCAGACTTGTGTGGAGAACATGAACCGTGAATATACCCTTCGCCGGAATATTCTGGTGGAAGGACTTCGCGAGATTGGTCTGTCCGTTGAAACACCCCGCGCCACGTTTTATGTGTGGATCGAAGTTCCCAAAGGGTATGCTTCAACGTCGTTCGCCTCGCACCTCTTAACCCGTGCCGGAATTGTGGCAACGCCAGGCAACGGTTTCGGCGCTCCAGGCGAAGGCTATGTCCGCATGGCCCTGACCGTGGGAACCGAGCGGATGAAGGAAGCGGTGTCCAGGATGAAAACCGTAGGATATTGATCGTGTTTTCACATACGGCATGCATCGGTGTGGGGTCGAATCTTGGAGAAAAGCAGGACAACTGTCTGAAGGGGATTGCGGCTCTGACGTCGGAAGGACGTTCCCGGATGATGAAACAGTCCCGGATGTATCGAACCGAGCCGGTCGATTACCTGGAGCAGGACTGGTTCGTGAATTGTGTTGTACTGATCGAAACCGGCCTGGACCCGTTTGAGCTTCTGGCAGGATTGCAGGCCATTCAGAGAAAAGCGGGCCGGATTCAGGATATCATCCGATTCGGACCTCGGATTCTGGATATGGATATCATTTTTTACGATACGATTGTCATTGACCATTCGGATCTGATTCTCCCGCATCCGCGCTTGCACATCAGGCGTTTCGTCTTACAACCGCTGTGCGATATCGTCCCAGATTGGCGTCACCCCATTCTTGACCAAACGGTTCGGGAGCTGCTGAATCACCTCGATGATACAGGACAGGGAATCATGGAATTGTCATGATAAAAATCATTGTATTCATAATCGTCGGGTACATCGGATTTCGGCTCTTGAAATCTTGGATCGTTAAGCATATAACCATTTCACATGCCGGAACGAATTCACCGCGCGGCGAAATAGACGATATCATGATTCAGGATCCGGTGTGTCAGGTTTATTTTCCCAAAAGAAGCGGTGTTCATCTGCATCATCACGGAAAAGATATGTACTTTTGCAGTCCGGAATGCCGTCAGCGGTTTATATCCAAATTATAAAGGAGCGCGCCCTTGAAATTTTTTATAGACACGGCCAATATCGATGAAATCAAAGAAGCCACCAGCATGGGTATGGTGGATGGGGTTACGACCAATCCAAGTCTGATCGCCAAGGAAGGCCGCGATTTCGAAACCATTATCCGGGACATCTGTGAAATTGTCGATGGCCCCATCAGTGCTGAAGTCATCAGTCTCGATCTGGAAGGAATGCTGAAAGAAGCCCGCCATTTGGCTCAGATCCATCGGAATATCGTGATCAAAGTACCAATGACGGTCGCTGGCATCAAAGCCACGCGGATTCTTTCTCTGGAAGGGATCGACACGAATGTTACCTTGATTTTCTCGCCACTTCAGGCCTTGATGGCCGCCAAGGCAGGCGCCACCTATGTCAGTCCGTTCATCGGGCGGCTGGATGATGTGTCGCAGGACGGCATGGTACTGGTCGAACAAATCGTTCAGATTTTTCAGAACTACACATTCCATACACAAGTGATCGTAGCTAGTGTTCGCAATCCAATTCATGTTCTCGAATCTGCGATGCTGGGTGCGGACATTGCTACCATTCCGTTCAATGTTCTGGCAAAATTCGCATCCCATCCTCTGACGGACAAGGGAATTCAATCCTTTTTAAATGATTGGAACAAAGCAAAAACATGCGGATAAACGGGTTTCAGTCGGATAAGATCAAAGAAACCATGAGCCATCCGAATTTTCTGACAATGTGTCGGGTGGCCGCCGTTCCGGTGATCATTCTGCTCATGCTGTATCCCAACCGGATCAGTTCGTTCACGGCCGCCATTCTTTTCAGTGCGGCTGCCATCACCGATTATTTCGACGGTTTCATTGCACGAAGCCGCGGTCTGACATCCGATTTTGGAAAGTTGATGGACCCTCTGGCTGATAAACTGCTGGTCTCATCCGCCTTGATCATGCTCGTTTCTCATGGCTGGATATCCGGATGGATCATCTGCATTATCATCGGCCGGGAAATCGCCATTACGGGCCTACGGAATGTCATGGTCAACAACAATGAAGATGCTTCGGCTTCGAATCTGGGTAAATACAAGACCGGTTTTCAGATCGCCGCCATCATCCCCCTGTTGATACATTACCCCTATTTTGGTATCAACCTGCATGGCATTGGCATGTTTTTTCTGTACGGCGCACTGATCTATACAATCTGGTCCGGATTGGACTACTGGTATCGTTTCAAACGGTTTTTAATAAAATCTTAACTGATTGAATCGATTGAATTGAAAAAAGGGGTTGACAACACCATCGGAAAAAGTTAGAAAGTTCAAGTTACTGAGCGGGAATAACTCAGTGGTAGAGTGCAACCTTGCCAAGGTTGAAGTCGCGGGTTCAAATCCCGTTTCCCGCTCCATTTTTTTTGGCGGCATAGCCAAGTGGTAAGGCAACGGTCTGCAAAATCGTTATTCTCCGGTTCAAATCCGGATGCCGCCTCCATTCCGATATTATTTCATACAATGTCAATGTGTTGTATGTAGATCACAAAAGTCCGCCGGTTAGTTTCCTCATTTTCGGTAGAATACATATCCTCCTGGCTCAACTCCGTTTCAATAGCGATTACGAATTTCCTGATACAGTAAAGCTTCGCCCATCCGACCCCGCTTGATGCATCCATACGCGTAAATTCGGCATTTTTCCTTCAGGACATCAACTGCAGCTTGATAATATCTTGGAGTAAGCTGTTGACTATCAAGTATATTCACGATGGACTGGATTCGATATTTGTCCAATTTCGTATTCCGGGAAAGTTGATCAGCATGCCCACCGCGCTTGACTACCATCCGGCGTTCGATGAGATAAACAGGATACTTGAGACTTATTCTGAGCCACAGATCATAATCTTCACAAGCAGGAAACGCTTCATTGAACAAACCGATTTCATCGAAAAGACTTTTTCTGATCATTACCGCCGATGGACTCACCAGGCACAACTGGAGCGACGGCTCAAAAATCATGCCTGATGGCTTTTTATGGCGATTTTTCGGATTGACGCGAACCCCGTTTCGAATCCATAATTCGTCCGTTTGGCAAATAACGGCTTCGGAATGCAAGTGAAAAAACGCTATTTGGCAGGAAAGTTTATCCGTCAGCCATACATCATCCGAATCCAGAAAAGCGAGATACTTCCCTTTTGCCATTGCAATTCCAGCATTCCTTGCAGCACTGACGCCTCGGTTTTCCTGGCGGATTATTATGATTTTATTCTCGTAATTTGTAAGAAGCGCAGCCGTATCATCGGTTGATCCATCATCTACCACAATAATCTCAAAATCAGAAATATTTTGGGCCAAAACTGAATCAATTGCTTCTTTCAGAATCCAACTGCGATTATAAGTTGGAATAATAACGCTGATATAGGGCGGTGAATTCATTTTCATCTGTAATCTTTAACCGATTTATTCTACTAATTGAATTCTTGACAAAACAAATGATAGTTGGTAGTAAGATAAATTCAAATGCAGTTTATACTCAATGTTCAAGTTTTTTTTGTAGCCTGCTGAAAATACACTGTCAGCCAAATGCATTTAATCAATTCAGCATGAACAAAATCAAGATGTTACCATGTACGGGTTGTTGGTGAATGCAAAAAATTTGAACATCGAGTTATAGTATATGGGCCGTTAGCTCAATTAGGCAGAGCACCTGACTCTTAATCAGTAGGTTTCGTGTTCGATTCACGAACGGCCCACCAATAAAATCAAGGATTTATAGCTAAATGCTGTAAATCCTTTTTTCGTTTATGGCGGTTTTATCCAGCATCTATCCAGCGTTTTTACCTGTCGTGTAATTTTATCAGTAAAATAAATGACAAAAATGCAGGGCAAAGAAAAAAATTTGGCGCCCATTTTTATTCAAATAATCTTCCTGCATACCCCACCTAATGCCCCTTGTGCGCTTCAACATCCTGAATGTATTCTGTCCACAGGGATTTGTTGCTTTTCAGGATCAACAAGTTTTCGG
>CAYQKZ010000270.1:3765-4880 GCA_964418135.1 uncultured Desulfobacterales bacterium | reverse complement strand
ATGCCTCGAATATCCCTGTTGAAATCTCGCTGAACGGGGTCCCGGCAACCATCGGTCATGGTTCCGTCGTCATCGCAGCGATCACCAGTTGCACCAACACCTCCAATCCCTCCGTCCTGATGGCCGCAGGGCTTCTGGCCAAACGGGCCGTCGAGCTGGGGTTGTCCGTCAAACCCTGGGTGAAAACAAGTCTGGCGCCCGGCTCCAAAGTAGCCATCGATTATCTGGCATCCGCCGGACTCCTGCCATTTCTGGAGCGCCTGAATTTTTACCCGGTGGCCTTCGGATGCACCACATGTATCGGCAACAGCGGCCCCCTTGCCGATGCCGTTTCACAGGCCGTCAAGGATCATGATCTGATGGTGGCCTCGGTATTGAGTGGAAACCGCAATTTCGAGGGCCGGATCAATCCCCTGACCCGGATCAATTATCTGGCATCCCCTCCCCTTGTTGTGGCGTATGCCATTGCCGGAACCGTGGATATCGATTTCGAAACCGAGCCCCTCGGAAAAACCGACATCGGCACCCCGGTCTATCTGAAGGATATCTGGCCCGCTGCAGAGGATATCCAGGAAAAAGTCGCGGCCTTCAATACGCCGGATCGCTATCGAAATGCCTATGCAACGGTTTTTGAAGGAGACGCCGAATGGCAATCCCTGCCCACCCCGGAATATGCGCTCTATCCGTGGGATGCTGCCTCCACCTATATCAAGGAACCGCCGTTTTTTCAGGACACCACCGCTACTGTCGCGCCCATCCAGGACATTCAATCTGCCCGGGTGTTAGCCGTGCTGGGAGACAGTGTCACTACCGATCACATCTCTCCGGCCGGTGTCATCCCGGCTGCCAGTCCGGCGGGAAAATACCTGATCTCCCAGAACGTATTACCGTCGGATTTCAATTCCTACGGCGCCCGACGCGGCAACCACGAGGTCATGATGCGGGGAACTTTTGCCAATATCCGATTGAAAAACAAGATGGTACCGGGGGTTGACGGCGGATGGACGCTATGGATGCCGGACGGCGAAAAAATGACCATTTACGATGCCGCCCTGAAATACCGGGATATGAACACTCCCCTGCTGATTCTGGCCGGAAAGGAATACGGAACCGGC
>CAYQKZ010000270.1:0-3755 GCA_964418135.1 uncultured Desulfobacterales bacterium | reverse complement strand
TGGAATCCGGGCCGTCATTGCCGAAAGTTTCGAACGGATTCACCGCAGCAATCTGGTCTGCATGGGTGTATTGCCGCTTCAGTTCCACCCCGGCAAGAACCATGAAGCCATTGGCCTTACCGGAACTGAAACATATGACATCACAGGCATTGGATCGGATCTTTCCCCCGGCAAAGCGCTGACGGTCATCGCAACACAGCCGGACGGACGGCAAACCCGCTTTCAGGTCATCGCTCGCCTGGATTCTCCAATCGAAGTCACTTACTACCAGCATGGCGGTATTCTCAATTATGTGCTTCGCAGCATGGCGTAAGGCGGTTTCCATCAAAAAACTATTCTAATTCCGGCCATCCATATCAAGAAAGTTACCCATGATCAGTGTTGAAAATTTTACGAAAAGCTTTGGAAAAGATGTACTCTTCGACAGCATCGGTTTCAAACTCAACTCCCGTGAGCGGATCGGTCTCGTGGGCCGAAACGGTCACGGCAAGACCACGCTGTTCCGACTCATTGCCGGCATGGAGCAGCCGGATTCCGGAACCATTCTGATGCCGAAGGGGTACCGCATCGGCTATGTTCAGCAGCATATCGATTTTTCGATGCGAACGGTACTGAAAGAAGCCATGACCGGCCTGGTGGAAAGCGAAAAAGATCATTCCTGGAAAGCGGAAAAAATTCTGGCTGGTCTCGGATTTTCACCCGACGACATGCAGCAGCCGCCGGAGACGTTTTCGGGCGGTTTTCAAGTCCGCCTGAATCTGACCAAGGCGCTCGTATCCGAACCGGACTTGCTGCTGCTGGACGAGCCCACAAACTACCTGGACATCACCTCCATCCGCTGGATCGAGCGGTTTCTGGTCAATTGGCCCCATGAATTGATGCTCATCACCCATGACCGCAGTTTCATGGACAAAATCGTCACCCATACCCTGGGGATTCATCGCCGCAAAGTCCGCAAGATCGTAGGCGACACTGGAAAATACTATGCCCAGATCGTCATGGATGAAGAAGTCTATGAAAAAACCCGGCAGAACGACGAAAAGCGCCGCAAGGAAATCGAGGTCTTCATTTCCCGGTTCCGGGCCAAAGCCCGGCTGGCCAACATGGTGCAGTCCCGCATCAAAACATTGGCCAAAATGACCCAGCAGGAAAAGCTGGACAAGGTCAAAACCCTGGAATTTTCGTTTCAGACTCGGCCCTTTCCTGCCAAGAACGTGTTGACGGTCCGTAATCTTGGATTCGGATTCGATCCGCAGGCCCCCCTCATCCAGAATCTCGATGTTTCGATTCAGGCGGGTGAACGGGTCTGTGTCAAAGGAAAAAACGGCAAGGGAAAAACCACCCTGCTCAAGCTTCTGGCCGGCACTTTGCCCCCCCAGACTGGAGATATCGCCTATCATCCGGCCGTTACCCCTGGTGTTTTCGAGCAGACCAACATTCAGACCCTGGTGGACGACCGCACCGTCGAGGAAGAAATTCTTTACTCCCATGCCGATGTCGACCGGCAACTGGCCCGAAACATCTGTGGGGCCATGATGTTCAGCGGTGAGACCGCATTGAAGAAAATCGCGGTACTTTCCGGCGGCGAAAAAAGCCGGGTCATGCTGGGGAAAATTTTAGTTACGCCCGTCAATCTGCTGCTCCTGGATGAACCCACCAACCACCTGGACATGGAGTCCTGCGATGCGCTGCTCGAAGCCATCGACAGTTTCGACGGAACGGTTATCATGGTGACGCACAACGAACTGTTTCTGCATGCCCTGGCAGAGCGGCTCATTGTCTTCGGCCCGAATGGGGTATCCATGTTCGAAGGCGGGTATCAGCGGTTTCTGGATAAGAACGGATGGGAGGATGACATGCCGGAACCGCCACCATCCTCTGATGAGACGGCAGCGGATCGGCTGTCATCCAAACAGCTCCGCAAACTGCGCTCCGAAATCATCACCCGCCGCTCCAAAGCCTTGAAGCCCATGGAAACCCGGTTGGCCGCCATCGAAAAGGACATCGAAGACCATGAAGCCCGCATCACGAATGCCAGTGAAGCCATGGTCTCGGCCACCCAGGAAAACGACGGCCCCCGCATCGTCGAGCTGTCTCAGCAGATCCATCACGCCCAGGAGCGGATCGACACCCTCTTCGAAGAGCTGGAAACCCTGACTGCCGCATACGACACTGAAAAAAAACAGTTCGATCGGAAACTGGAAAAAATTTGACCATTCTTTTCGTGTTTTTCGTGGTTATGCTATGAGTCGTTACAATCTGTGTTTTCATCAAACTCCCTCCCCCAGGGGGGGGGGAGGGCCGGGGGGATTCAAAATCGCAGATCCTTACCCGTTGAAGTATAATTTATATTTGAGACCGGATAGTTTTATGAAGCGGTTATTCGGATATCTTCGATACACCCGCATCCGAATCAATATCGGAATACACCTTTTCGCCGGGCCCGTCATCCGACAGGTCCAGTATCGGTTCACCCGATTCCGATGGATCTTCCAGGGAACCCGCCGCCTGAATGGCTTCCGTCATTTTTCCGGTGGCAATCCATTTAGGCCTGGATGAGCTGATCTGCTGCCATTGGCCGGTTGCGCCATAGCGTACATATACGCTGTTCGACCAGATACCCACCAAGTCATCTCGACCGTCGCCATCCATATCACCAGCAGCCAATTGTACCGCTGGTGTAGCAAATTTGGTCCATCCGCCGGTCGCCGAATTCCGGTACCAGGTGCCTGAACCGTAACTGCCGACAATATCCGCCCGGTTGTCTCCGGTCATGTCCCCGGCAGTCATCCAGAGTGGAACCCCTGTATCGATTTTTTTCCACGACGCATCACTACTGTATCGAACCCAAATGCCATCATTGTATACTGCAGCCAGGTCGTCTCGAATTCCGCCGAATTTGCCAGTAGCCAGTTGTCTGGCGGGTGATGCAAGCCTGAACCATTTTCCGGAGACGGAATCCCGATAATATAAACCATCCCCTGCCCATGTTCCGATCACTTCGTCCCTGCCATCGTTGTTCAAATCTCCTGCAGCGATCCACGTCGGTAACTTTGCACTCAATTTGATCCATTGTCCGTTGGAGGACTGTCGCAGATAAAAACCGGACGTCCATACACCAATCAAATCATCGACACTGTCATTATCCATTTTACCAGTGGCGATCATCAATGCACTGGCAGTTCCTGTCATCATTGTCCACTTATTCGTGGTCTTATCCCAAACCCAGACACCGTCTGCCCAAACTCCCAGAGACTGTTGTTTCGAACTCGACAGGGGCGTACCCGTAAAATTCTGGCCTGTCTGATTGGAGGTGACATTGGTGAATGTCTTGGATGAGGGGCTGAACGTATACCCGGATTTGGTTGGCGTGGCCGTTCCGGAATAGCCATACGACACGGACTTGCCGTAATTGCCGCCGGAATCCGTCGTGGCCGTTCCACCGCTATTGCTGAAAGTGATCGTCACACCGGATATTGCGGCGCTGCTTCCGGTCTTGACACTACCTGAAATCGACACACCGGCGGGTGCAGCCGCCTGGGTTACCGTCACTTCCTTTGGACTGCCGTTGGCCCCGTTCGCCGTCACCCGAATGGTGCCGGTACGGGATGTGGTGTTGGTATTGACGGTATATGCACAGGTGATGGTTCCAGAGTTTGTTCCACTTGCACCGGATGTAATGGACAGCCAGCTACTGCCGGATGTAACGGCTGCCGTCCAGGACATGGTTCCCGAACCGGTATTGGACACATTGA
>CAYQKZ010000269.1:0-4897 GCA_964418135.1 uncultured Desulfobacterales bacterium | reverse complement strand
CGATGAGCACCTGGGCTTCCTTCAGAATCGTTCGGCAGGTGTGATCGAACACCCGTGCCGCGGCTGTTTCGACGGAACATCCCAGATCCCGGGCAATCGACTGAAACCCCTGGATCGATTTTTCACGGTCGCCGTTTTTGATTTTTCCCAGAACGCACAGGGCATCCGTCGGTGTGGGCACCGTACCGCCATAAGCCATGGCCGGGCCTATGCGCTCTGGTCCGATGTGAATACAGCGATCCTGAATGGTGATTCGACTGTCTCCGCCAACCGGCGTGGAATGGCTTTCCAAGGAACGGATCAGTGTTTTGTAAGGACCGATACAAATCCCCAGCGGGTTCAATACCGGAACATAATTGACCAGGATGGCCATATCCGTGGTGGTTCCCCCGATATCCATGACCAGGCTTTCTTCATCGTCGAATGCAAAAGCCAGAGAGCCCATGATACTGGCCGCCGGACCCGAGAGAATGGTTTGTGCCGGATAATTCATGGATGCGGCAAAATTCATGGTGCCACCATCCGCCTTCATGATATGAATCGGAATTTTCAGCCCTTTTTTTTCGAGAGACTGTTGCACCGCTTCAAAAAAATGTTTGTGAATGGGATAAACGGCTGCATTCAAATAAGTGGTGGCAATCCGCCTGGGAAAATTGAGATTGCCGGATATCTGATGGCCCATGAACACTTTTTCAAAATAGGGTTTTATTCGATCGTGAATAAGCATCTCATGGTGGGGATTCCGCGTCGAAAATTTGCCTACGACACCGACATGCTGGATGCCTTCGGATGCAAAATCACGGGCAAATTTCTCGATTTCGCACGTGTCGACCGGTTCGATTTCCCGCCCTCTGTGATCGATGGAGCCGCATACCGCAACATAGTGGGGATGGGTTCGGTAATGTTCCGGATCGATTCCGGGCCCGCTGGAAACAATCATGCCGACTTTGGAGATTTTAGCCTGGGCAATGGCATTGGTCGTCAGCGTCGTACTCAATACGATTCTGCGGATATGCTCTGGCGGAATGTCTTCGGTGATGGCTTCCAGCCCGGACAGAACGGTTTTGAACAGTGCATTTGCATCGGTCAGAACCTTGATGGCTCTGACAATTCCCTCATCGCCGAGAAGAACAACATCGGTATAGGTACCGCCTACATCCAGTCCGATTATCATTGTTTTTCCTGATAGAGTTCATTCCCCATGCTGCAGGAAGGGAAATATAAGAAAAGCGTCAGGTTTTGAACATAAAATATTTTTCACACTATCCAAAGGAGGGGGCAATGTCAACAAGAGCGGACAGGTTTCTTGAAAAACATTGTCCGCATTCCGCACACTGCGACTTCCCGGGTAACGGCAAAAGCTGCCGCCTGCATATAAAAGAGATTGTTTATCCTGAAAAAACAATATATAAAATTATCGAATGAGCAGGATTGTGTTTTACCGTCCCGGCATGACATTTAAATATGGAAGGAGTGGCATGTATTGCCGCCAGAGAACTTTGGCCGGAACCATCCGTTGTTCCGGTATCGGTGTCCATTCAGGCAGAAAAGTCAATTTGAAGATCAAGCAGGCACCGATAAATCACGGCATTAAATTTATTCGGACGGACCTTCAGGACTCCCCCTGCATCTCCGCCCGTTTCAACAGAGTTGTAGACACCAGTCTGGCAACCGTTATCGGTGTCGATGGGTTCATCGTATCTACCATCGAACACCTGATGGCCAGCTTTGCCGGGCTGTCGATCGATAATGCTCTGGTTGAAGTCGATGCACATGAGATGCCCATCATGGACGGCAGTGCCGCGCCGTTTGCCCGGCTGATTCGGGAAGCAGGTATTGTAGAGCAGGACGGTCCCAAATGTGTGTTTCTGATCAAGAAACCCATCAGCCTCGAAAAAGACGGAAAATCGGTTTCCATCCTTCCCTATCCGGTTTATAAAATCACCTGTTCCATCGAATATGATCATCCGCTGATCCAAAAACAGATATTTTCAACGGAGATCACGGATCACATTTTCGAGAAAGACATCTGCAGCGCCCGAACATTCGGTTTTCTTTATGAGATCGAGCAGTTGAAACGATTCGGCCTGGCCAAGGGCGGATCACTGGACAATGCGGTCGTGGTGGATAAGGATTGCGTGCTGAACACGGACGGGCTCCGATTTCCGGATGAATTTGTCCGTCATAAACTGTTAGACTGCATCGGTGATTTTTCGCTTCTGGGCCTTCCCCTTGTTGGACACATTGTCACCCATAAATCCGGCCATGCTTTTCATCATGCGTTTCTAGAAAAATTCTTCTCCGAAAAATCATCCTGGGAAACCTATATGATACCAGACAACTGCAACAAGAATGGGTTCGATGCCGTTTGTTGCTAAACATATCCTTACCCGCCCGAACCGGTTGATGATGTCGGCGGCTGCCGTCTTCATGAGTCTGATGCTTCTGATTCAAATTCCCTGTGCGGCTCAGGATGCCACATTGTCCAATCTGATCGTCACCAACGCCGGCCATGAACTGATTGTTTATCTGAATGTCGATGGCGCCTTTCGCGAACAGACAGTCCATGCAATCATGAGTGGTGTGCCCGCATCGTTTTCATTTTTTATCAAACTTTATCAAAAACGCGCCATATGGTTCGACAAGACCATTGCGAATATTGAAATCGCCAATTCCATCAAATACAATAACCTCAAAAAAGAATTTGTCGTGGAACGATCCTGGGAAAGCGGCAAGCTCCACTCGGCTCAGTCCTTACAGGAAGCTCAGAAACTGATGACGGATGTGGATGGATTGAAGATCATCAACCTGAACAGATTGGAAAAAGGCAAGCAGTACCAGGTTAAGGCAAAGGCTCAGCTCAGCAAACTGACCCTTCCGTTTTATCTGCATTATGTCTTCTTCTTCGTTTCTCTATGGGATTTTGAAACCGACTGGTACACCATCGATTTCATTTATTGATCGTTTTTTAAAAAATCCGGATGCTGCGTTGCCCTGCATCAGCAGTATCCATTTTCATGCACATTTCACTTGAAATAAACCCCTAAAGCCGATAATTATAGCACGGTGATACACTAAACAGTTCTTCTGATTCCAAAAGATATGTATCACAATAAACACGATCATCGCATATCGATTTGACATCTCTCCACTGCGCGAGGGCGATAACGGCGTCCTTGCGCCTCAACCCATGCTGTCAGCGAGGTATTCATGGATGTCGTTCATCTCTCCCGAATTCAGTTCGGCCTGACCACCGCCTTTCATATCATCTTTCCCACCCTGACCATCGGCCTGGCGCTGTATCTCGTCATCGTGGAATGGCTCTGGCTCCGTACCCATAACACGCTTTACTACCGCATGTACCGCTTCTGGGTTCGCATTTTCGCCATTCACTTTGCAGTCGGGGTGGTCAGCGGCATCACCCTGGAATTTGAATTCGGAACCAATTTCGCCCGGTTTTCTCAGGCCGTATCCAATGTTTTTGCGCCGCTCATGGCATATGAAGGCATGACCGCATTTTTTCTGGAAGCTGGCTTTTTGGGTATCATGCTGTTTGGCTGGAAAAAAGTGTCACCGGCGGTTCATTTCATGTCCACCTGTCTGGTTGCTGTCGGCGCATCGTTGTCGGCGTTCTGGATCATGGCGGCCAATTCCTGGATGCAGACCCCTGCAGGCTATCAACTGATCAACGGCCGATTTTATGTTACCCGTTTTGCGGATGTCATCTTCAACCCCTCGTTTCACACGCATTTGATGCACATGCTGCTGGCATCTTATGAAACCGCGGCATTTGCCGTGGCCGGGATATGTGCCTGGTTTCTGTTGAAGAATCATGATGATATATTCTATCGGCGGTCCTTGTCTCTGGCGCTGATCATGGCGGCTGTCATGGCGCCGCTTCAGGTGGTTGTCGGAGATTTCAAGGGACAGAACGTCGCCAAATATCAACCGGCCAAGCTGGCGGCCATGGAAGCGCACTGGGATACCAATACCGAGGGGGGGGCCGCGTTCGTGGCCTTTGCCCTGCCCGACATGGATGCCGAGAAAAATCGCTTTGCGGTTACCATCCCGAACATGCTCAGCCTGTTGACCACCCATTCCCTGAACGGAAAAGTCATCGGGTTGAAGGAATTTCCCGCGTCCGACCGCCCCAATGCCGCCATAACGTTCTGGAGTTTTCGCATCATGGTCGGTATCGGATTTCTGTTGACCGCGGTCATGATCTGGGCCGGGTTTCTGGCAGTGCGAAAACGTCTGTTCAACACCCCGCTTTTCTTTAAAACCCTGATCGCCGTTCAACCCCTTGGCTTTGCCGCCACCATCATCGGATGGATCACTGCCGAACTTGGCCGTCAACCCTGGACCGTCTACGGCCTGATGCGCACAAAAGACAGTGTTTCTCCCATTGCCGCCGGAAATGTAATCTGGTCGCTGTCCATGTTCATGGTCTTATTTGCGGTTCTGGGCAGCAGCTATTTCTATTTCACCCTTAGAACCCTTCACCGTGGGCCGGATTTTTCCAGTCCCATACCACATTTTCAGCTCTCTGCCGGCGTTTCTGCAGAGGCGGGATCAAACAACCCCGAAAAGGAGGCGGACGTATGAATCTGATACACCTGTGGGTATTTCTGGTCGGATTGGTGGTGATTCTCTATGTCCTGCTGGATGGATTCAGCCTGGGGGTTGGCCTGCTGTTTCCCAGCGCCGAAAATGAAGTGGAACAGGATGTGTTGATCGGAACCATTGCGCCGGTCTGGGATGCCAATCAGACATGGATCGTTTTCGGCGGCGGTGCGCTGTTTGCATCGTTTCCCATGATTTATACAGTACTGTTCAGCGCGCTGTACATTCCGCTGCTGACATTTCTGTTCGGGCTGATTTTTCGCGGCGTCGCCTT
>CAYQKZ010000268.1:0-4913 GCA_964418135.1 uncultured Desulfobacterales bacterium | reverse complement strand
GCCTATTCACCGCTGCCTCTGGATGTCATTGTAAAATATCTGCAATAGTGTTCTTATCTATTGATAATCATTATATAACCATGGTAGTGGTAAATATTTGTCGATGCTTATCTCCTGCCCCATCCGGGGAGGGTCGGAGTGGGGGAAAATGAAGCACCCCAAACGATGATCAACACCCCGGAAATTAACCGGCTCACATGCCGACAATCAGGTTTTTTATAAAGACGATTGATGACTGAAACTGAAAAAAAGATCGATTTCATGGAATTTGAACCCGCCCGAATGCCTCCGATCGCCGTCATCGGCATTGGATGCATTTTCCCCAAATCCCCCACGACGAAAGGATTCTGGCGGCTGATCGTTCACGGTATCGACGCTATCACCGATGTTCCCCCGACCCATTGGTCTCCGGAGGATTATTTCGATCCCGACCCCAAAACGCCGGATCATGTTTACAGCAAGCGCGGCGGCTTTCTGTCCCCCATCGATTTCGATCCCTCTGAATTCGGCATTCCCCCTTCGATTCTGGAAGCCACGGACAGCTCTCAATTGCTGGGTCTGGTTACTGCCCAAATGGCCATGATCGATGCCGGCTATGGTCCGGATCGATCGTTTGACCGCAATCGGACCAGCGTGATTCTCGGTGTGACCGGCACACAGGAACTCGTCATTCCGCTCGGCGCCCGGCTCAGTCACCCCATCTGGCGAAAAGCCCTGACGGATTCGGGTCTGGAGCCGAATAAAATTACCGAAGTCATGGGAAGGATATCCAGCGGTTTCGTACCCTGGCAAGAGAATTCCTTTCCGGGGCTTCTCGGTAATGTCGTTGCCGGACGCATCTGCAACCGTCTGGATCTGGGCGGCACCAACTGCGTGGTGGATGCGGCCTGTGCCAGCTCTCTCAGCGCCGTCCACCTGGCACTGATGGAGTTGACCACGTCCCGGTCAGACATGGTCATCACCGGCGGGGTGGATACCTTGAACGACATTTTCATGCACATGTGTTTTTCCCGGACCCAGATTTTATCACCTTCCGGCGATGTCCGGCCATTTTCCAAGCATGCAGACGGCACCCTGCTCGGAGAAGGTCTCGGCATGGTGGTGCTGAAACGCCTTACAGACGCCGAAAGAGACAAAGACCGGATTTATGCGGTCATCAAGGGCATGGGCACATCGAGTGACGCCAAATCGCAGAGCATTTACGCTCCCCGCGCCGACGGACAGGCCAGAGCCCTTCGCGCCGCCTATCGGCAGGCCGATATTCACCCGGCAACGGTCGATCTTGTCGAAGCCCATGGCACCGGCACCCGGGTCGGAGATATGGTGGAATTCACGGCACTGAAGCAGGTATTTACCGAAAATTCACATCCGGACAGCGATATCCCCCAGCGATGTGCCCTGGGTTCCATCAAATCCATGATCGGCCACACCAAGGCGGCAGCAGGTTCCGCCGGCCTGATCAAAGCGGCCTTATCCCTGCATCACAAGGTGATTCCACCGACGCTGAAAGCCAGAGAACAGGACCCGGATATGGATATTCAGAACAGCCCGTTTTATCTGAATTCCACGGCAACCCCCTGGTTCTCCTCCCGGAATCATCCCCGACGGGCCGGGGTCAGTGCCTTTGGATTCGGCGGCAGCAATTTTCATGCGGTTTTGGAAGAATACGGGCCCCGGAAACCCGAAATTGCCTGGAACGGAACGGTCGAAATCATTTCATTGTCTGCACCGTCCACTGAATCTCTCAAAGAAACGCTGAAGGAATGGCATGCGCTGGCACTCAAGGGTCTGTCGAATAGTAGTTTTTGTGATCGGGCCGCCCGCTCCCGCGCCGATTTTTCCGCCCCCCACGCCTGCCGCCTGATGATCCTCTTGCAGCAGAACGACCCGGATGATTTATGGGCGGATGCCATGCAATCCGCCTGCTCCGAGGCTATGGCCGCTCTCGAAAATCATAAGGAGCAGCCTTTCTGGAACACACCCCGATTGTTTTTCGGCAGTGCGGCTCCGGATGCAACCATCGCTTTTATTTTCCCCGGACAAGGAAGTCAGTATGTGGGCATGGGCCGGGAACTGGCCTGCGTGTTTCCTGACGTGTTGGATGTCATGGATACGGCCAATGATGTTTTTTCATTATTTTCAAACGGATTGACACCTCCAGAACTCAATGCGTTCAACCTTGGCAACAAGATTTATCCGATCGATGCACCCGATCCAGGCCAAACCCAATCTCATAAACAAGCACTGCAATCCACCCGTATCGCCCAGCCGGCGATCGGCGCCATCAGTCTGGGAATGGTGAAAGTTCTGGAACATTTCGGTATCACACCAGATATCACCTGTGGTCACAGTTATGGAGAGCTGACGGCGCTTGCTGCTGCGGGATGGATTTCCACGGAAACATTTCTGGAGATTTCCGTTGCCAGAGGCCATTTCATGGAAGCAGCAGGCCAAAAGGATGAAGCCGGCATGATGATCGCCGTCAAAGCGCCAATCGAAGAGCTGGCAACCCTGACCCGGAACGCCGCCTTTCCGATCACCCTGGCCAATCTGAACAGCCCGGTACAAGGAGTGCTGTCCGGATCACACGACGCCATTGTCCAGGCCGAAGCACTGTGCCTTGAAAAAGGGTTTTCATCGGTCCGCCTGCCGGTTGCGGCCGCGTTTCACAGCCCCCTGGTTCAAGATGCCGCCGAACCGTTCCGTGATTTCCTGACGGCCATCGATATCCGGCCTACCGCTGTCCCCGTAATCGCCAATGTAACGGCAACACCTTATCCGGATGATCCGCAGGCCGTCAAAACCCTGCTGGGTCAGCAGATCACCCATCCGGTTCAGTTTCTCGGCACCATCGAACATCTCTATGACAAGGGCGTTCGCACATTTGTGGAAGTCGGCCCCCGGTCGATACTCACTGGACTGGTCCGATCGATTCTGAAAAACCGCCGGGTCAACGTTATCGCGATGGATGCTTCGTCGGGAAAGGAATCCGCGATTCTGGATCTCGCCAAAGTCCTGTGCAGACTGGCGGCAGCCGGATATCCGGTCCGCCTGCCCTGCTGGGAAGCCGGAGAAACCGCCGCATCCATCCGGAAACCCCTGATGAAGGTTTCCATTTCCGGTGCCAACTATCTAAATCCTGAAACCAGGCTTTCGGCAGACCCGCCGTCACGGGCTCCGATCTCGATTTCGAATCCCTCGGAACCCCCGAAATCTCAACCTTCAAGCCCCCCCCGGAAACGGGTCGAACCTTTGGAAACGCCCATGAGCCCGAACCCCAGAAATATATTTGCAGATTCACCGGTTGTCACGCATCCCCCTTCTTCGAACGCTGTATCTGCTGCACTTCAGACCGTTCAGGAAGGTCTTCGCGCCATGCAGGCACTTCAGCTTCAGACCGCCGATACCCATAAGCTCTTCCTGCAAACCCAGACTGAAGCCGGCAAAACCCTGCAGCAGATGATGGAACACACCCGGCGGATAGCCGAAGCATCTCTGGGAATTTCCATAGCGCCTTCGGGATTCAGAGAATCGGTAATCGAAACCCCGCGGCCGGTACCCGATTGCTTCAGGAAACCGGAACCCGAAATCCTTTTTCAGCAATCAGCACCGAGCAGCCCGTCAATGGCGTTTCATCATCCGGCAGCCGCTATTCAACCGTCATCCTACGACATCGATCGAACATACAAAACAAATCTTCATCCGATAGCACCCCCTGCCGAGCCTGCACAGCCAGCCGACATCCATACGGACATCGAAACCCGTCTGCTGGAAGTCGTCAGTCATCTCACCGGTTATCCTGTGGATATGCTGGCGATAGACATGGATATCGAGGCAGACCTTGGAATCGACTCGATCAAACGGGTCGAAATTCTGGCCACGCTCGAAGAAAAAATGCCGGGACTGCCCGCCATTCCTCCCGACACCCTCGGCACCCTCAAAACCCTGGGGCAGATAGCAGCCTTTCTTAAAAAGCAGAGCGATAGCGGTAATAACGTTGTTCCGGTATCCCCGTTACCATCCGACACTATACAGTACTCAGATCAGGTTGATGTTGACAAACGTCTTCTGGAAGTTGTCAGCCAGCTTACCGGTTATCCTGTAGACATGCTGGACATGGACATGGACATCGAGGCGGATCTGGGAATCGACTCGATCAAACGGGTCGAAATTCTGGCCACGCTCGAAGAAAAAATGCCGGGACTGCCTCCCATTCCCCCCGATACCCTCGGCACCCTCAAAACACTTGGACAGATAGCGGCCTTTCTTAAAAAAAAAATGGTCGTGACGGCATCCAGCCCGATTTCCCCTCGGCAAGCGGAAATATCCCCCCCGCCGAAGGCAGAGATTCATTATCCGGAGCGACACATCCTTTCAGCCGTCCAAGCCAGCTTCATCCCGGGTGCCCGGATTCAGACGGCAGCAGATCGATCCATCATCATTACGGATGATGGCACCGGCCTGTCCCGAAAAATTGCCGAAGCCATCGTATCCGTAGGAACTCAGGCAATGGTGACCTCCGTGGATGAACTACTTTCCGAAACATTTGTCGTCCGCCCTGCCGGATTGATCCTGATGACGCCGACTTCGGACAGATTCCTCCCCAACCAGGATGAAATGGATAGCGTTTTTCTAAAAAAAGCGTTTCTGCTTGCCAAACGATTCGGCAAAGACATTCTGGATGCGGCAGCCCATGGCGGGGGGGTGTTGGCTTCCATCACCTGCCTGGATGGAGCGTTCGGTTTGTTGGAAAAATGCAGCCGTCCGTTTCCGGGCGGACTGGCCGGGCTGATAAAAACAGCCGCCGTCGAATGGCCGACCGTGGTCTGCCGCGCGATCGACTTTTCTCCGGACTGGCCGGATGTCGATCGTCTCGCCACCCAAATTTATACCGCCCTGTGTTCCAATGATCC
>CAYQKZ010000267.1:0-4969 GCA_964418135.1 uncultured Desulfobacterales bacterium | reverse complement strand
GCCCGCGGCTTTGGATGAACCCAGGGCATGCGTACTGGTTACAGCGGATTTGTCATCACTGCTGGATGCATGCGCGGCAGGTTTTGCCGGAGTCGGTGCGGCGCCGTGAACCGTTTTGTCGGAATCGGCATGCGATTGCGTGTCTGATGGATGGGCCGCGTCTTTTCCGGGAGACGAGCTGGGCGCCGGAACATCGGCTTTCGGTAGTTTTCCGGATGATTCGGTTTCTGAAGGTTGTGATGTCGAAGGTGAAGAAACATGTGCGTCTGCCGATTGTTTCGAGGCAACAATCACAGACGATTCGGATTTGCTGAAAAGTCCGACGATGGTTCCTGTCAGCCATAGAACGGCAACCGTCAACAGCAGGCCGATAACGATCCGTTGCGTGGCAAATTTTTTGAATTCTGTCATGACATCTCCTTTTATGTAAGTGTTCAGACCCCTCCCCCAGCGGGGGGGAGGTCGGGAGGGGGGAAAAGCTGCCATGCCAACCAGTTGCCCTCCCCCCGGCCTTCTCCCGCTGGAAGGGGGTGTGAACGGTTACCCTTTTATCCATTCCTGAGTTTGCGCATATCGCCAACACGAATGGTTACATTTTTGGCATCGAAATATTCAATGATCGGGATCACGAATTTACGGGAAGCGCCGGTCATATCCTTGAACTGAGGCGTCGATATTTCACCGTGATCGTTCAAGAACGCTACCAGTTTTTTCTTGATCGTTGTGACGGCTTCCTGGTGAAAATACAGATCGTCTTTGATCCGGACGATCAGACCTTCGTCAACCAGAACATGAAGGACTTGTTTGGATTGAGCTTCATCCAGCCCCTGAGTCTTGCAGAATTCCTTGAAATAGGGAGGGGTCAGACCGCTCTGCTGGTACGTATCCAGGATTTTGCGACGGACATCCGTTTGATCCTGCCCGAGGGAGACGGTATGGGTAGACAGACGAACCATATTTTCTTCCTGAACCACCCGGCCGATTTTGATCAGATGTTGAATCATCAACGTGAACAGTTTCGGGCCGATCTGAGGCGGCAGTCTGGATTTCAATTCTTCTTTGGGCATACCGGGCTTCAGCGGGTTGGATTTGTGAAAAGCATTCAGCAGGGCTTCGGCTTCGGCAAACAATTGTTCGAAACAGGTGTGATGGATATAGACCCGTTGTTCCCGGTCGATCACAAGAAGCACCTTGTCCGACAGAAGCCGCTGAATGGCCCCATCCAGCTTTTTATCCGACGTATTGGTCATGATGCGAAGATCGGAAAAACGGATGCCCTGATAGCCGGCATCCTGTGCATGATAGGTCAGGACTTCTTCGGGGGAAAGATCGACCAGGTTCTGAATGCCTTCGAAAATATCGGGCTTGAAGCGTTTGTGCTTCTGAGGAATCGGATTCAGGATGCTGCCGCCGCCGATGGTTCGGATCGGAGAATAACTTCGGATGACGAATCGGTCATCTTTCACCACGGCCACCGGCGCATCGAGCCGGAGCTGGGCTGCCGTGGTGCTGCCCGGAGCGAGTTCTTCGGAATCGAGCAGGATCAGATTTCCCAGCACTTCGCTGGTGCCGGTATGAAATCGGATGCGTGTGCGATTCTTGACCGGTTTTTTATTGCTTTTCAGGTAAAGCAGATCGATATCCACCATAAAGCTGGATGTCAGGGCATTCGGGCTGGACAGCACGTCTCCGCGGTTGATGGAGGCTTTTTCGAGGCCCTGGAAATTGATGGCGGTCCGCATTCCCGATACGGCCTGTTCCACGCCGGCATTGTGAACCTGAATGCCCCGGACTTTGGAGGTGGCGCCGGATGGGTAGATCATGACCGGATCCCCCACCCGGATCGTGCCGGAGATAAGGGTTCCTGTAATGACGGTTCCAAATCCCTTCATGGTGAAGACCCGATCGACGGGCAGCCTGAATAAATTGGTGGTCGATCGTTCGGGAATGATGGCGCTCAGATTTTCAAGCGATTGAATCAATTCTGGGATACCTTGACCGGTTATGGATGAAACCGGCAGAATCGGTGAATTTTCCAGAAACGATCCTGCGGCAAAGGTTCGCACATCTTCCGTGACCAGTTCCAGCCATTCCTCATCCACCATGTCGCTTTTGGTAAGAACAACCAACCCGTGCCGAATATTCAGGAGCGTGCAGATTTCCATATGCTCACGGGTCTGCGGCATGATGCCCTCGTCTGCGGCAATGACCATGAGTACCAAATCGATGCCCGTGGCCCCGGCCACCATGGTTTTCACAAATTTTTCATGCCCCGGAACATCCACGATGCCCAGATGCTGCCCACTGGGCAGATCCATAGCAGCGAATCCGAGTTCTATGGTGATCCCCCGAAGTTGCTCTTCCTTCAATCTGTCGGTGTTGATGCCGGTCAATGCCTTGATAAGGCTGGTTTTTCCGTGATCGATATGTCCTGCTGTTCCAAGAATGATCTGTTTCAATGATGCATGACTCCTTCATCATGATTGTCGGCGAATGGTTTATTTTCGGGTTCTGAAATATTCGAGCAGATAAGCCATGCCGATGAGAAACCCCCAGAGACCCACCGTGCAGCTCTTCGGGGATCGGGGATAGAACAATTGCATGAGTATAACCGCCGCGGCTGCACCCAGAATGATTCTGAAAATAAAAATATAAAAACGCGCCACCCTCTCGCCTTTCGTTGTTGACGATTCGATGTTCATCAATCATTATAATCTATAGTAGAAGGCACATTGGGTCAATATAGACTTTTAGAAAAATCATTTTGCAAAGCAGCCGGAAGGGGGCGTGAACGGTTACCATCCAGGCCATTGACGGCTGCAATTTGTGTAGAAATCCGAATCGTTATTTTTTCCAAAGGAATCTGTCGCGGATGTTGACATGGGTATCGGCTTACGTTGGATACGGTTCCCTGTTCTTCTTGAGTTTCATGGCATCGACCGTCATCCCCATCGGTTCGGAATGGCTGCTGATCTCCATGATCTTGAAAGGATTTGACCCGATCCTTACAGTGACCACAGCAACCGCAGGCAATACACTGGGCGCATGCACCACCTACGGTATCGGCATTTATGGCAGCCCATGGATGATCCGGAATGTCTTCAGGATGGATGAATCCGCGCAGCAGCGCGCAGAAAAGTTTTATGTGCGATATGGAACATGGTCTCTGCTGTTTTCCTGGCTGCCCATTGTCGGGGATCCGATCTGTTTTGCCGGTGGGCTGCTTCGGATCCATTTCGGTATTTTTGTGGGGCTGGTATTGGCCGGAAAATTGTTCCGTTACGGTCTCCTGACGATCCTGGTGTTATGAAGCCGACAGAAAAGCTGTGGTGGGTTCTTCCGTCCTTACGAAAAAAAATGACACCGTTGCATCAAACTCCCTCCCCCAGCGGGGGAGGGTCGGGGTGGGGGTTTCAAAAGCGCAGATTGTTCCCATTTGAAGTATACATATTTATCGAAAGACGTTTGACGGATGTTGGAATGAGATAGTCCATGAAAAAGGTTTTGATCGTTGACGATGAAAAATCCCTGCTGTTCAGTATCAAAGCGGGGTTTGAAGCATACAAGGATCGCTTTCAACTGTTTACGGCCGAAGATGGAAAAAAGGCCGTAAAAGTGCTTGAATCGAATGCGATCGATCTTGTGGTGACGGATATCCGCATGCCGGAAATGGACGGGTTCGAGCTTCTGGTCTACATGAATACCCGATTCCCCATGATTCCCGTTCTGGTCATGAGTGCTTATGGCACACGGGAAATCCAGGGGAAATTTGAATCCATCGGCATTATCGGCTTTCTGGATAAACCGGTTGATTTCGACGATCTGGTCAAAGGCATCGATGAGGGGTTGAAGCAGACGTCTCAGGCTGGAACCATGACTGGATTTTCTGTAGGCAGCTTTCTCCAGTTGATTGAAATGGAGGAAAAAACCTGTCTTCTCGAAGTGAGTGCCAGAGGAAAAAAAGGGCTTTTTTATTTCGACCGGGGGGTGTTGTTCGATGCCGTCAGCGACAAACTGATCGGCGAAGAAGCGGCCATAGAGATAATTATGTGGAACCAGGTTTCACTGTCTTTCAAAAACCTTCCGGATAAAAAAATTATGAGACGGATCAATTCGGATTTGATGCCCATTATGATGGAAGCTTCCCGACGGAAAGATGAAAAACTTCACGAAAACGAATTGGGTGCTTTTGAGGAATCGTTAGGCGAAGATATCAATTTTCTAGAAACCAAACTCAGTGCAAAAAAAACAGGGGATGATTTTTTTAACATGCCTGCCGAGAGCCAAAAAAACAACGAACCCGACTGGCTGACACCCGAGTGCCCTGGACCCAGCCTGCTGTTGTCATCGGAAATAGATGATGACTTCGAGACGCTGACACTGGCGTCGGAACCTCCCATCATCGGCAGGCAAGCCGTCAGACAGCCTTCTGTTTATGATTCACCGCTGCCGATCATGCCGCGTCAGATATCCGGCAATCAGCCCGTGAGGCAGATGACGGACCTGTTCAGGAAAATGTGTGCAGAAATGCATGGCGGCATGATGATCAGCCTGATGGATATCGATGGCATCTCGATTGCCGAATATAATCCAGCGCAAATCCCATCGGAGGTTTTCGTTGCCAAGTTTGCCGTGATCATCGGTATCGTCCAGAAAACCCTGAACGAATTCGAAGGAGTCGGAGATCTGAAAGAAACGATTATTCAAGCCAGCAATGCCTGGGTTGTTTGCCGTCAGGTATCCCCCGGATTTTACCTGGGGATGATGGCCAATCAGGAATCTCAACTGGGAAATATCCGTCTGGTTCTGGGGAAATATATCGATAAAATTCGCCAACTGCTGCCGTAACTTAGGCAACTCACATGAAATAATATCCCAGATCGAGATGTTTTTTATACTATGAGTCGTTACAATCTGCGTTTTCATCAAACTCCCTCCCCCGCTGGGGGAGGGAGCTTTCTGCGCCTCC
>CAYQKZ010000266.1:0-4976 GCA_964418135.1 uncultured Desulfobacterales bacterium | reverse complement strand
GCGAAAGGGCATAATCTGCACTTTCCTGTTGCTCCCTCCCCCAGCGGGGGAGGGTTGGGATGGGGGTTCAAAAGTTAAAATTATGACCCTTGACAGTATAGTTTCTTAGAATTGACCATATCCGGGGGTTGATGATTTCATCTGGGTGCCGTCAACCTGCGTCTGGGGCGTAACAGACTGCGTCTCGGGCGTCGAGGTCTGCTGAGTTTGCTGCGTCTGCTGTGAAGTCGAGGGTGTGATGACGATCTGCGGCAGAGACAGAACCGGCAGGCTGCGCGAGAAAATTTCATGCGCCACGCTGTTGAACGACAAATTTCCTGCCACTTGTGACGGCGGCTCTCCATTGATCAATACGGCAATGGCGTTGCCTTCGTAATACTCGATGATCGCCTGATAGCCCAGAATGTCGCCGATATGACCGATATATCCCTGCTCGTTGGACAACCCCAGTCCGTAACCGGTCAAGGGCGGGCTGTTCGGCGGGAACCAGGTCATCCGCTCCATCTGTGTCTTCGGTTCCAGCAGATCTCCTCTGGCCAGAACAATGGACCAGTTCAACAGATCCTTGATGGTGGTGACAATGGCGCCGGCTGCCCAGGAATACGATGGATCCAGAGATGTGACATTTTCAAAAGATTCCAGATAGCCATTGTTGTTCTGATCATGATATCCCTGTGCATGGGGATCGGGAAACTGCGGGGTCACAGGGAAATACGTATTGGTCATCCACAGCGGCGCGATCACCCGCTGCTGCACCTGATCTTCGATGGAAACACCGGTTGCGGCCTCCACGATCATTCCGAGGAGAATATAGTCGGTATTGCTGTAGAGCCATTGGGTTCCCGGTGTGAAAGCCAGCGGATATTTCGCTGAAATATCGACTAATTGATATGGTTGCCAGACATGGGGTGTGGCAGGAAGGTAATAATTATTCCGAAAATCCGGATCATAATTGTATTCGATGATGCCGGTGGTATGATTGAGCAACTGCCAGAGGGTCATAGATTCCCAACCGGCTGGAACACTCCAGTTATCCGGTACATCGGATAAGTTCCGGATGGCCGGCATCCATTGTCCCAGCGTCTGAGTAAGTTTCAGAATCGATCCATTGCGGGATTCTGTCAATTGCAGCACGACCGTCGCCACAAAGGTTTTCGAAATACTGCCGACTTTTAAAATCAAATCCGTGGTCATGTTGACGGGACTCGACAGATTGGCGGTTCCGCTGCTGCCATACCAGTAAGAACCATCGGACCGCTGCACGCCCAGGACGGCACCGGGAATGCGGTATTCGGCAATGACCGTATCCAGCACATTCTGCAGTTGTGCGGCAACCGCCGGGTTGAAATTCGGATCGCTGTCACTGTTGCTCGAACAGCCGGAAAGCATCCATATCCCTAGAAAAAGAAAAAATCCGATTCGTTTTGACCAGTTGTTCAGTCTTTTCATTGCTGCCTCCTTAATTCGTTGTGTAAAACGTTCAATTGATCAGAGATGAGCTTCGACAGTGTATCCATTTGATCCCGGAACAGGGGCGCCAGGGTTTCCGATCGGAAATCGGCATGTGTTTCGGGTACAATCGTGTCTGTCTGAAATTGAACCGGTTCAGGTTCTGTTTCCCGGAAGACGGGAAGTTCCATAATGAAACGGTGAAACGGCTGATCGAATCCTTCCCAGTCCACCCGCTCTCCCTGCAAATAGAGTTCTGCCAGACTTCGCAGCATTTGCCGCCAGTCATTTCTGCCGTTCAGCAGACTCGGCAACCACAGGCCGCGATGTTCCGGGTGGTTGTTGAGCGCAATCAATGACAGCATGGGATTGGGTCCAATCTCCAGAAACGTGTGAAAGCCCATATCACAGAGGGTTTGCAGACAGTCGGCAAAATGAACCGGCCGACACAGGCGCTGTAACCAGTAATCGGATGTGGCGATATCCGGCCCGGCCACTTGCCCGGTCATCCCCGCCAGGATTGGTATCCGGGGTTGGGAGAAGGTGATGGATTGAAGGGTTGTGGCTAATTCCGCCAGCATCGGCTCTAGAAAACGGGAATGAAAGGCATGGGGATAAATGAGCGGTTCTACCCGAATGCCGGCTTCGGCGAGTGCGGTTCCTGCCGCATCGACAGCATCGGGCAATCCGGACAGCATGATATCTTCAGGCCCATTGTAAGCGGCGATGCTCAGATCTTTCATCATGGGTCCGATGCATTTTTCGATCGTGGATGCATTGGCAAACACGGCAATCATCTTGCCGGCAGGCGTCCGATCGACAAACAGACTGGCTTGAACGGCAACCAATTTCATGGCATCCGACAGACTGAATACACCGGCTGCGCAGGCTGCCGGAATTTCACTGAGGCTGTGACCGATCACAGCCGCCGGGAGGATTCCCCAGGATTCCCAGAGCGCAAAAAGAGCCAGTTCGATGGCGCAGAGAGCGGGCTGTCGGTACTTTGTCCGATTCAGCCGGTCATCTTCCACATCCGAATGGGAAGGATAGAGAATTTCCAGAAGAGACCCATGGATGATCGGCTGAAGCAGGGCATCACACGCATCCAGAGTCTGACGGAATATCGGCTGCGTCCGATACAATTCCTGCCCCATGCCTTGGTGTTCGAATCCCTGGGGAGTGAACATGAAAACAACGCCCATTCCCGGCTCTTGCGAAGATACGCCGTGACTGAGACCCCGAAATTTTTTCCTCTCCAGAAAAGCGTTCAGTCCTCCTTCAATCTGGGTCGGACTGTCAGATATCAGACAGAGCCGATGAGGGTGTTCCGGCTGCCGGCGATTGACGCTGTAGCAATAGTCGGTGATTTGGAAAGGATGGGAAAAGAGGGAAGAAGCGTGCAGAGGGGATTGAGACGCTTCACGACACTGTGAGACAAAACGATGGTGAAAAGCAGCCAGGTTTTTCAATTTTTCGGCGGAATCGGCGGAGAGTGTCAGAATGTGCAGCGGACGGTCGGGCTGCTTGTACCAATATGAGCGACGTTGGAACGGATAGAACGGCAATGAAATTATCCGGGGCCGGCAATTCCGGTAGAAATCCGACAAATCCACAGACTCACCCTGAATATATCGTTGAGCCAGCTGCTTTGGCAAAGTTTCTGCAGAGAGGTCAGAATGGGTATCTACACGGATTTGTAGATCTTTTATTGATGTAACGGCATGGGTGGTCCAGAGGGTGGAAGCGTGTCGCTCTCCGATGAAATCGGACAAACCCGCCTGGACCCCATCCAGACTATGGGCGATCAACGCCAGCCGGTGAGTGAAATGGGTGCGGCTGACATTGGCGCTGAAGCATAAATCCGACAGATCGAGCTGCGGATGGGTTGCGATCAACGTCAGGTACCGCTGCGCCAAGGCCCGCAGAGATTCGATCGACCGGGCCGACAACATCAGCAGATGCCCGTGCCGATCCATATCGGGATGCAGGCTGCATGGGGACGGGGAGAGACCCTGCCCCATGTCCCCTGCAACTTGTAACCGCTTCGTATATTCACATGCCTCCAGCACGACATGGGCATTGATTCCGGAAAAACCGAACGAGCTGAGGCCTGCCCGATGGGGCTGGTCTGGTACAGGCCATTCGCACAGATCCGTATTTACCGTCAAACGAATGTTCGGCCAGTCGATGCGGGGATTCGGAACGGAAAAATGGAGGCTGGGCGGGATCTGTCCATGGGCTATAGCCAGAACGGTCTTGATGAATCCGGCAATGCCGGCTGCCGCCTCCAGATGACCGATATGGGATTTGACGCTGCCGATACGGAGCGGATGATTCCCAAAAACAGCGGCCAGTGCATGTACTTCAATGGGATCGCCTATGGCGGTGCCGGTACCGTGCGCTTCGATGTAGTGAATATCTTCGGGTTTTGCGCCGGCATTGGCCAGGGCTGTGCGGATGACCGCCTGCTGAGCCGGGCCGTTGGGCACCGTCAAACCGCTGCTGCGGCCGTCATGGTTTACCGCCGATCCGCGGACAACCGCCCATATCCGGTCGTTGTCTTTGATGGCGTCGCGCAGACGTTTCAGCACCACGACACCGCAGCCTTCTCCTCTTCCGTAACCGTCCGCCAGCGTATCGAAGGTTTTGCATCGTCCATCGGGAGACAGCATGTGGGCTTTCGTCAGAAAGATGCTGGAAACCGGATGGAGGATAAGATTGACCCCGCCGGCAAACGCCACATCGCTCTCCCCGGACCGCAGGCTCTGACAGGCCAGGTGAACGGCGAAAAGTGAAGATGAGCAGGCCGAATCCAGAGCCATGCAGGGTCCCTGTAAATTCAGGAAATGGCTGAGTCGTCCGGCGACGGCCGAATGACTGCTGCCGGAGACGTCATATGCATTGATACTGTTTCCACCGGTATCCAGCAGCAGCCTTTGGAAATAATCCACGGTGGCAATGCCGATAAACACGCCTGTCGCTGTTCCGGATAGATCTCTGGGAATGATTCCCGCATCTTCCAGAGCTTCCCAAGCGACTTCGAGAACCAGACGATGCTGGGGATCGATGTGTTCGGATTCCCGTGGGGTAATACCGAAAAACTGTGAATCGAATCCATCCATGTTTTCCAGAAACGAACCATACCGGGTGCTGATTCGGCCCGGGGCATCGGGATTTGGATCATACCATGTATCAGCGTCCCATCGACCGGGCGGAATCCTGCCGACGGCATCTTTTTTTTGAGACAGAAAGTGCCAGAACGACTCCGGCGTTTGGACACCGCCGGGAAATCGGCATCCCATGCCGATCACGGCAATGGGTTCGCGACGATCTGCCTCTGCTTGTTCCAAACGATGCGCAAGCGCGTCGATGGCTGTCAGGGCTCGCTGCAAACGGTCCCGATACACCGGATTCTGATCGCTGCCGCCTGATGTCTTCCGAGGGGCTTCCGGATTCATGACCGATTCTCCAGGGCAGACAGTCTGGCATCAAGAAGCTTTTCCAGTTCGTCATCGGACATATCGTCG
>CAYQKZ010000265.1:2466-4990 GCA_964418135.1 uncultured Desulfobacterales bacterium | reverse complement strand
CGAAACAATGATCATGACCTGAAAAACCTTTTTTGTTATTTTCGTGTGGTTCGTGTATTTCGTGGTTATATTTTTTTTATGGTAAAAAGGAGATCAAAGATGAAACGATTGATGTGGGCAGTGGTAGCGGTTGTTGTTGTAAGCCTGGTGACCGGGTGTTCGCAAATGTGCGGAACAACGAAGTCTTCGTCGTCCTCACCGGTCCTGGATCGGATTGCCGCCCGGGGTGAATTGCGGGTTGGGGTTTCCGGCGACATGCCGCCCATGAACATGCTTGCCGGCGATAAAATCATCGGGATGGATGCGGATCTATCGGCAATGATCGCCGATTACATGGGCGTCAATTTAAAACTGCAGCAAATCGATTTTCCCAAACTGATTCCCGCTCTGGAATCCGGCAGTGTCGATATGATCATTTCGAACATGACCATAACACCGGACCGCAACTTGAGAGCAGCCTTCGTTGGACCCTATTTCCGTTCCGGAAAAGCGTTTCTGACCAAGCGCAGCACCATTGCTCAGGCCAAGGGGCTTCCTGATGTCAACAGTCCACAATTCACGTTTGTTACCCTGAAGGAATCCACCAGTGAATCCGTCATCCGCGAAGGGGCGCCTCTGGCCAAATTGGTAACGACCGACAACGAAAACGACGCCATCAAAATGGTCATCGATGGCAAAGCCGATGCCATGGTCTCTGATTTTCCCATCTGCATCGTTGCCATTCTGCGCAATCCCGGCGCCGGTCTGCTGTCGGTCGTTGCACCGATCACCTATGAACCTATCGGCATTGCCGTACCCAAAGGAGATCCGCTGCTGGTCAACTGGCTCGACAACACGCTGAACAGTCTGCAACAGGCCGGAAACATCGATGCGCTCAAGGAAAAGTGGTTCGCTCAATCGTCCTGGCTGAAGCTGATGAAGTGATTGTTGGCAAAAACCAGTTGTTCAAGGATAACAATGAACAGGGGGATACAGATGCGCCGTGTTACAGAATCATTTACCCAGGGGCTGATTTTTACGATCGTGCTTGCTTTACTCTCCGGATGTGCATCCACCGGAACGCAGACATCCACCGCAGTGCGGGAACGGAGCGGATTTCTTAGCAATTACAATATGTTGAAACCTATTCAAGGCAGTGACGGCGCGCAGGCATGGCGTCTTCCGGATGTGGACTGGAAAAAATTTCATACTGTCCTCATCGAGCGAATACAGGTATTTATCAAAGAAAACAGTGAAAGCAAGGGGATCGACCCGATCGATCTGAAGATGATGACGGATTATTTTTACGAATCGCTTGTCAAAGCCTTCGAACCTGCCGTACCGATCGTGGATAAAGCCGATCCGGGAGTGATCGGGTTGCGGATCGCCATTGTCGATCTCGTTCCGACAAAATACGGTCGCAGCATTGTCGGCACCCTGACACCTTATGGATTTGTTGCTGAAGCTGCATCGGGGCCTGCCAGCGGCAGACCGGCCGGGTCAACGCCTTATTTGGGTGAAACTGGTATCGAAGTCCAGTTCATCGACGGGGGTACAGGACAGGTGATTGCCGAGTTCGCGGACCACAAGTTCGGCAAGAAGTATGACCTCGACACATCCAAGAGCGCCACCGGTGCCGCCAAACAATGGGTAACCGGTTATGTGGATTCTTTCACCACCTGGAGTTATGCAAAGCAGGCATTCGATCAGTGGGCCAATCTCTTCAGACAGCGTTTCGATGAACTGCGGGGGGTTTAGTCCGGTTGACAGAGTTACCAATTGTGAAAGGATGGGTGAATGCCATGAAAAAAACAGCGGTTTTATGGGTATGTATTCTGACGATCGGCTTGATTCTGGCGGCTTTTTGGCTGCCTGCCGTCGCTCAGACGACGGATAATCAGCCTCCAGCAGCGGATGTAACGCCGGACAAGTGGCCTTTGACAATGGATATTGTCGGAACGCAGTACACCATATACCAGCCGCAGTTGAAGGACTGGGACGGCTATCATCTGACAGCGATTGCTGCGGTATCGGTTCTGCCGCCGGAGACTCAGGAACCGATCTTCGGCGCAATCGATATTTCTGCGGTTACCGAAGTGGACAGACAGTCCCGAATCGTCCATTTTTACAGTGTTCGGATAACACGAATCAATTTTCCTTCCCAACCGGACAAAGCCGGCGCGTTTCAGGACGGTTTTCTGACCATGCTCTCGCAGACCACTGCTGCCGCCTCCCCTTCCCTGGACCGGATGCAGGCAGCTCTGGCCGTCTCCAAGGCGGAGAAAACGTCTCGCGGGGTTCCGGTAAAAAATGATCCGCCAAAATTCATTTTCTCCCAGAGTGCCGCTGTGCTGGTTCACATCGATGGCGAACCCGTTTGGCGATCGGTCAAACAAACCGGTATCGTCCGGGTAATCAACACACGAGCCCTCATTTTAGGCAATACGTCGGGCAATGTCTATCTGCATCTTTTCGACGGCTTTCTGCAAGCCCCTGCCCTTTCCGGACCGTGGACACCGGCAGGGCAATTGCCTGCCGACATCCA
>CAYQKZ010000265.1:0-2366 GCA_964418135.1 uncultured Desulfobacterales bacterium | reverse complement strand
ACCGATCAAACCGTTTATGTACTCGTCACCGGCCGCTGGTTCAAAGCACCCGATGTTGCCGGTCCCTGGCAGTATGTGGAAGGAGGCAATCTTCCGAAGGATTTCCTTGCCATTCCAGATGACAGTCCAAAAGAAAATATCAAGGCGTCTCTGCCGGGAACACCTCAGGCACAGGAAGCCCTGATTGCCAACGAAATTCCTCAGACCGCACGGGTTGACCGGTCACAGGCTGTATTCACACCGACGATTTCCGGTAATCCGGATTTGAAACCTATCCCCGGCACCCCATTGAGTTATGTTTACAACGCGGCTACCCCCATCATCATGGTGTCGCCAACGCAGTGGTTTGCTGTTCAGAGTGGTGTCTGGTTCACAGCCTCCGCAGTGGATGGACAGTGGGGTGTGGCAATATCCGTTCCACCGTCCATTTACGCCATCCCACCAAACTCTCCTCTGTACTACGTCACCTATGTGAAAATCTATGATGTTTCCCAGGAATATGTAGTGACCGGCTACACTCCCGGCTATATGGGTACGATCGTTACCAGCGATGATGTCATGGTCTACGGTACCGGCTATACCTATGATCCTTATATCGGTACAACGGTCTGGTACGGTCAGCCCGTCACCTACGGGTATGCCGCCAATCCCACCTGGACACCCTGGACAGGCTGGGCTGTCGGATTTGGATTGGGCTGGGCCTTCGGTGCTGCGACAAACGGGAATTACTGCTATGCACCCGCTCCCTACTGGGGCCCGATGCCGTATTCTCCTTATGCCGGCTATGCACGCGGTCCATATGGGGGAGCCGTGACCTGGGGACCGGGCGGATGGGCTGCGACAACGGGCAATGTGTATCAGAAATGGGGGCCGACAACAGCAGTTTCCCGCGCATCTACGGGATACAACGCATGGACGGGAAATGCCTGGAGCAGCAAGGTCGGCACTTCATACAACTCCACGACCGGACGGATTTCCGCGGGGCAGCGGGCCGCCGTCGATAACGTCTATACCGGCAACTATGCATATGGACAGCGCGGGGCTACGTACAATCCGAACACCGGCGTTGCGGCAAGAGGCGGATCAGCCACGGTGGGCAATGCCGATACCGGCTCACAGAAAACGGCTGATTGGGCGCATGTGAAGGGACCGGATGGTCAAAGCACATCTGCTGCAAAAGTCGGCAATAACTTTTATGCCGATCATGATGGCAACATCTATAAAAATACGGGAGATGGGTGGCAGAAATATGACAGCGGCAGTTGGAACGACATCAACCGAACCGCATCACCGGCGGTCGAATCACGACCTGCAGCGGTAAATCAGGGGGAACGTCCGGCAGAGACCAGCGATCGTCCGGTTTCAGTCGATTCCCTTGAAGCTCAGCGGCAGGCGCGCGAAGCGGGTGACCAGCGGTCTGCCGCTGCATCCTGGGGATCGGAGAAATGGGGCGGCGGATTCGCTCACAGCGGCAGCGGATTGGAGTCCGGTATGGGAGACCGGGCACGGGATTTTGGCGGCGCCGGTCGGAGCTGGGGCGGCGGCGGATTTGGCGGAGGCAGAATGGGACGGCGTTGATCCGAGAGGATCAGATTCGATGATGAATTTCTGGCTGGGTTTGTAAAAAACCGCTCCCCCTTTGATAGCTTATATGATGCTGATATATCAAGGTAATAAGATGCCATAACTTATAGACCTATGCGCATAATCGATCCGCCCAAGGCGCTGCCCTGGGCGGATATGTTTTTCCATCGATGGTGTGAGTCTGTCAGAATGAATCCGAAAGTCAGGAAGGAAAGTGGAAATGATAGAATTGCTATTGCCCCCCCGGCCCTCCCCCGCTGGGGGAGGGAGTTTGATGCAAACTCAGATTTTTCCCCGTTCTCTGGCCATATTGACATAGGTTTCCACCGTATTGGTCGGTGGTGTCCACCGTTCTTCGGGTGCTTTTTCAATCAGGTGCATGGCATCGAAACTGCATGACGTCACACACAACCCACAGCCGATGCATCGTTGTGTTTTCACCCGGGCCACATCATCGATTTCGATGGCATTCATCTGGCAGCGTTCCACACAGATTCCGCATGCCGTGCAGTTATCGGCAATCACATCCGCATAATAATTGGTGTGAACCGCTTTGGCCGGTTCATCCAGGGTATTCAGATTTTTTAGGATTTGACAGCAGCATCCGCAGCACAGACAGATATTGGTGGGTTTCTGGGAGTTGCCGGGTTGCAGGACAAGACCTGCCTCCATGCCTTTTGCCAGAATGTCGAGAGCTTCGGATTGGCTGATATCTCGTCCCAGTCCATTTTCTTCATAATAATATGCGCCACTGCCGAACGTCAGACAGACTTCGACGGGTC
>CAYQKZ010000264.1:0-4997 GCA_964418135.1 uncultured Desulfobacterales bacterium | reverse complement strand
TGTACATTCCGCTGCTGACATTTCTGTTCGGGCTGATTTTTCGCGGCGTCGCCTTCGAATTTCGTGCGCATTCCCACAATAAAAAGATATGGAATCATGCGTTCTTCTGGGGCAGCCTGGTTGCGGCATTTGCGCAGGGAATGACGCTGGGAGGGTATCTTTCCGGTATTCAGGTTCGAGACAATCTCTTTGCCGGCGGGCCGTTCGACTGGCTGACACCGTTTTCGGTCATGACGGGTGCGGCACTGGTGATTGGATATATGCTGCTGGGCGCCACTTATGTCATTATCAAGACAACAGGCCCAGTTCAGATGCGGGCCTATGGCCAGGCTTTCTGGGCCGCCTGCGGTGTTGCGTTTTTTTTGGCGGCGGTTGTCGGCGCAACACCGTATCATAATCCGGAAATCGTCGATGCCTGGCTGCGACCCCCCCGAGCGTATTTTGTCTGGATATTTCCGGTTTTCGGGTTGATATCTTTTATCTTTTTGTTTATCCATCTGAAAAACCGCAGTGAACTCCAACCGTTTATCTGGAGTTCGATGATATTTTTATCTGCCTATCTTGCACTCCAGTCCGCCATTTTCCCCTTTGCCGTTCTTCCCGGCATCACGGTTTACGAGGCTGCTTCTCAGTTCGAAACCCTGTCTTTTACATTGTGGGGTGTGGCGCTGATTTTACCGGTGGTTCTGGGGTATATTTTATACAGCTATCGCGTGTTCCAGGGTAAAGTTGTTTATGGGGAAGGGTATGAATCGTGATGTTCAGGCAGGCTTGTCAGGATCAGGAGGTGGGCTGATGACATGTAAGTGTATCAAACGGATATTATCGAAAACAGGAGCTGTGCTGTTGATGGGTTGCGTTTTGCTGCTGGCGGAACAGAGTTGTTTCAGTGATGTCCTTCATGCTGCCGGGCCCCGTAAAAAAAGCGTGACCACATCCCGGAACAATTCGGATGCGTCATCCAAAAATATTCTATCAATCAGCGCCGATATCTCATCTGCTTCCGGTGAAACCATCAACATCGTTCTCACCGGCAATTTCCCGCCGACCGCGTTGGTCATCGAAGGGGATGCACCAAGAATCGTCTGCGATTTCCCGGATGTCCGGATGGCCAAATCCATCCAACGGACGATCGGTGTGAATGGAAAATATATTCTGCAGATTCGAACAGGCATCCATCCTCCGCCAGAGCCGAAATCTCGGATTGTTCTGGATCTGGCACCCAATCACGATTATGAAGTGGAACAATTGTTTTATGAAAAAGACAATCGTTATTCCATGGTTATTCGTGAAAAAAACTGATGGGTGAAAGGGCTTTTCTAAAAATCATCTCCCCTTTCGGTGTTATCGGCTGAAAGGGGAGGCAGCCAAGGAGATGTCGTATGGACAATGGACGAACCAATTCACTGAACCATCACCTGACAGCGGTCAAATCCGGAAAGCGATGCTTTGAAAATGCATTTCAGGGCGTTGCCAGAATGATTTTGAACGATGAAATCAGCAAAGTGGTGGTCAACGGCAAAACCACTTATGATTTCAGCATCTTTCGTTCCGGAAAAAAGCATATCATCGGCATGTACGATGAACTCAACAGCTTTGTCTCCTATGTTAAAGATGCCGCCGAAGGCGGGTCGTCCAAGGAAATGGCCTATGTTCTCGTCGGGGAACCCGGAAACGGCAAGACATTTTTTGTCGAATTTCTCTGTACGAAATATCGGCAGTTTCTTTTTCTGGAAGAAAACCGGAAATATTCGTTTCGGTTTATCCACATGGATCGGCTGGGAAGTTATGGCAAGATTGCCGTTATTGAATCCCAGACATATGAAGATCCCATGATTCTTGCCATGAATCTTTATGATGATCCGGAAGAAAACAAGTCTTTTCTGTTCCGGGAAGTCGGTTTTTCAGATGGGGAAATCGAAACGCTCTATGACAATTACCGCCCGCTGGGTGCCTGTACGGCCTATATCTGGAACGATATCCGCAATTATACGTCGGGCGATCTTTCCGAGATGCTCAATTTCGTCGAGATCATTCCGGTACCACTGATCGAAAGTCTCGGGACTGTTACCGGCAAGTATTCGGCCAAAGATAAAATCACCTCGTCTGCGGTCGATCTGCTAGGAGAAGAATCCATTCAGCGCCTGATGCATATCACCGACACGCACAATCCCTACCGGTTCGATCTCAGGCGGGGGGCTCTGGCGCGGGTGGCCGGCGGCGGTATTCATTTCAGCGATGAAATTTTCAAAAACAAAAAAGATCTGGTTCAGGTTTATCTGGGCGTGATTCAAAACCGGACCATCGAAATCGATGGGTTCAAGTGGCCAATCGACACCTTGATCATCGCTACGAGCAACAACTCCGAATTCAACCGGTTCCTGGCGGAAAAAGAAGAAGCGCCCATCGTAGACCGGTGCCGGCTCAGTTATGTCACCCACAACACGAATTACCGGCAGCAGAAAGAGCTGACGGCATATGCTATCGGCAGTGAAACCCGTACCACCCTCACGCGGGAATATCTGCACCAGGACCCCAATCTGAATTATGCCGCATCCATTGCCGCCGTGCTGTCAAGACTTCCCCGATCCGAGAAGCTGACGCCGGTCGAAACCATGAAACTGGCGGCCGGAGAAGTTGCCGGCGAAAAAAGCATCAAGGCCCTGGCCGAAGTGATCGACACCCTCAGTCAGGACCCGGACATCACCAAGCGGTTCGGCCAGAAAGGGCTGGGACAGCGCAATGTGGGCCGGTCCATCCAGCTTCTGGTGGAAAGTTCGGAAACCAACGAGGGGCAGTGCATGTTTGCGTACGATGTGTTCCGAGCCATCGAACGGATCATTCTGGACTACGTTGGAGACGCCAACGACCGGGCCAAATATCTCGAAGATCTCAAAACCGCCAAGGGGCTTTACCGGGAACGCATCATGACCGAAATGTTCAATGCCTATATGGATGAACCGCTGGCCATTCGGAAAGACGTCATGAATTACGTCAACATGATCATCGGCATCGATGCGGAAAATCTGGGGCCGGACAAAATGTGGAAGTACAAGGATCCGCAGACCGGAGAGCTGAAGGCTCTGAAAATCGACGAGCGCTATATCAACAGTGTCGAAGAGCGGATCGGCCTGAAAACACGGGAGCAGCGGGAAACATTCAGAACCTCGATCCGTAAGATTTACGGCCAGAAAATATCCGTCGAGCCCAATTACGATTTCATGGACAATCTCGAACTCGTGAAAGCGGTTACCGATGTACGGCTCAAATCCGACATCGCCGGAGCTGGCAGCCTGATCGGCGCCCTGGCCAACCGGACGAATGAAGAAAACCAGAAGCTCCACGACCGAATGATCCAGAGCATGCTGACCAAACTGGGCTATTGCAAGACCTGTGCGCAGAAAACCATCGAGTATTTCTGTACTCAGGAAGACGAGAAATAACATGCAGTTGCCGGAGCGGGGATGATTTGATGACATCTGAACGGGTTGACCGCTATACGCAGTTGAAAAACCGGGGGCTTACGCTGGAGCAGGACCGTCGGATGCATGAAGAAATAGCATCCGCTGACACCCCGCATCTTCTCGTTGAAGACGGAATCGCTTCGTCTTCGTTCCGGAGCCGTCCTGCTACGATTTACGGGTATCACGACCTGATGATTCTCCAAGAGATGCCGACATTACAGACAACTCTGACCACTCAGCTCCGATCCATCGATGAACTTCTGGAAAGAGACAAACTCCGGGAAAAAGACGGATTTCCCAGAAAAATCCGGGTCGGACGGCTGATGAAGCCGGGCAAGGGCGGCAAGGACAAGGTGGTGGTGGTTCCAACGACGGTTGAAGAAAAACTGATCCATGACACCACGTTCAAGGAATCTACACAGGATTCTCCGGATGGCGGTTCCGGAGACGGAGAAGAAGGAGAGGTGATCGGAGAAGTTCCCGTGCGTCCCCAGCAGGGGGCCGGCACCGGTCCGGGGCAGGGAGAAGGCGGACCCCATGAAATGGAGTCGAGTGCGTATGATCTGGGCAAGATTCTGACGGAAAAATTTGAACTTCCCAATTTGAAGGAAAAGGGCAAAAAACGATCCCTGACGCGGTATATTTACGACATGACCGACCGACACCGGGGGTTTGGGCAGTTTCTCGACAAAAAAGCGACCCTTCGGAAAATCCTCGAGACCAATATTCATCTTGGGAATGTCTCGGATATCACCGATATAGATTTGTCCACATTTCTGATATCTCCGGCCGACAAGATCTACCGGATTCTTTCCCGCGAAAAAGACTATGAATCCCAGGCCATGGTGTTTTTTCTCCGGGATTATTCCGGTTCCATGTCCGGAAAGCCTACCGAGGTCGTGGTTGCCCAGCACGTCATGATCTACTCCTGGCTCCTCTATCAATACGAGAAACAGGTGGAATCCCGCTTTATCCTCCATGATACCGAAGCCAAGGAAGTTCCTGATTTTTATACTTATTATAATTCTCAGGTCGCCGGTGGCACCATGGTCGCTTCGGCATTCAAGTTGGTCAACGATATCGTTCTCAAAGAAAATCTGGCGCAGGACTACAATATTTATGTTTTTCACGGAACCGACGGTGATGATTGGGATATCGACGGCAAGGAGGCGATTCCTGCCATCAATCAGATGCTGACGTACACCAGCCGGGTGGGAATTACCATTGCCGAACACGGCAGCGGTGCATCCGGTTCCACGGAAGTGGAAAAGTATTTGAAAAAATCCAATCTGCTGAATACCAAAGCCAATTTGATCCGTCTGGACACGATGAGCAAAGATGCCGATGAGCCCCGGCTGATCGAGGGCATCAAACGTCTGATTTCATGATGGGGCAAGAATCGGATATCCGGGTGCATGGGCAGATAAAGCAGATAACGGGAGATGGTTTTTTCCTGCCCCCTGATACCTGCCCCCTTATTTTTTTTGAGGACTTCTATGGAACTCATCGATCAGCACACCAAACAGATCATGG
>CAYQKZ010000263.1:0-5005 GCA_964418135.1 uncultured Desulfobacterales bacterium | reverse complement strand
GGAGGGCCGGGGTGGGGGTTTCAAAAGCGCAGATTGTACCCATTTGAAGTATAATTTCATGCTGTCTTGAAAGGACGTAAATGACAACAGACTTAACACCCGTCACAACACCCGATACTGAAATTGGCCACCGTATCGACGCAATTCAGCGGTTGCTGCAAGAGGCGGATATCGATGGCGCCTTGATTATCCAGAATACCGACCTATTTTATTTTACCGGAACCATACAACAATCCAATTTATACATACCTGCCGCAGGCAATCCCCTGCTGATGGTCCGAAAAAATGTCGATCGGGCCCGATCGGAATCGGCGGTACAGAACATCGTTGCATTCAGCAGCCCGCGTCAGATACCTGATTTATTGAAATCCGCAGGACATCCGATACCCAAAACCCTTGGCGTGGAGCTGGACGTAATACCGGCTCAAACGTTTTTGAATTTACAGAATCTATTTGATCTAAGCAAAATCGTCGATATATCAGACAGCATTCGTCGGGTTCGCGCGGTGAAATCCGCCTATGAAATCCAAATTATGCGTAACGCCGCCCGCAAATCCGATCTGGTTGCCGAATACGCCCGCAGCATCATCGAAGAAGATATGACGGAAATCGAACTTGCCGGACAAGTTGAAGCTTATGCCCGGAAGCTTGGCCATCAAGGGATCGTTCGGATGCGCCTGTGGGGCAGTGAAATGTTTTACGGTCATCTGATGAGCGGTGCATCCGGTGCTGTACCGAGCTATCTGGCGTCTCCAACCGGCGGTATCGGTGTTGGGCCTGCGGTGGCGCAGGGCCCCGGTTTTAGCCGCATCAAGGCTCACGAACCAATTCTGGTGGATTATGTATTCGCTTACCAGGGATATCTGTCGGATCATACCCGGATATTTTCGATCGGTGATCTTCCCGACGATCTGGTTCAGGCACATAACGCCATGCTCTCCATACAAAACACAATCATCCAGGAAGCCAAACCGGGAATTGCGGCTGGAAGCCTCTATGATATGGCTTTTGAACTGGCAGGGGAAGCGGGATATTCAGCTTATTTCATGGGAACAGGCGATCAACGCATCCGGTTTGTCGGGCACGGTGTGGGTCTGGAACTGGATGAATACCCCTTTCTGGCAGCCGGTCAGAAGATGCCATTGAAGGAAGGAATGGTCATTGCCCTGGAACCCAAACTCGTATTTCCGGAACGGGGCGTTGTCGGTATCGAAAACACCCACCTGGTAACGTCAGATGGACTACAACCGCTAACGATCTTCGACCAGAATATTATCGTCGTTTAAGTCTTTGAACATTGTTTGAAACAGTATCACTCTCCCAGTAGGAAAAATACCATTACACACCATCAGAAAGATTTGCGGCCAGATCGGTCCACAAAACAATCAATCGACGATATACAATAAAAAAAGGGAACAGGATTGAGTCTGTTCCCTTTTGCACAGAATTCTGAAATACAACAAACGATATTTACCGTTTCGAGAACTGATAACGGGCACGGGCACCGCGCTGACCGTATTTTTTTCGTTCTTTGACTCTGGGATCGCGGGTAACAAAACCCGCTTTTTTCAATGGCGGCCTGAGGTCCGGATCGACCAGCATGAGCGCACGGGTAATACCGTGGCGAATGGCACCGGCTTGTCCGTTGATGCCGCCGCCAAGAACTCGGACCATCACATCGTATGAGTCCATTGTGTTGGTTAAAATCAATGGCTGAACGGCCATAGCCTTGGCCGCTGCAACAGAAAAGTAATCATCGACCGGCTTGTCATTCACCATGATGACACCTTTTCCGGGTTTTAACCATGTTCTGGCAATGGCACTTTTCCGCCTGCCGGTCGCATAGTAAACATTTTCTTTATCCATATTTTCCCCGGTATAATAAGAAGGTTATCTTGTTATTGCAAGCTGTGCTGGCTGCTGGGCTTCATGTGGATGCTTGTCTCCGGCATACACTTTCAATTTACTCAGCATTTTTCCGCCCAGGCTGTTCTTTGGCAGCATGCCTTTTACGGCAAACCGAATGATATCCTCAGGCTTTTTCAGCAACAGTTTTTCTGCTGTAATCGCTTTCAGGCCGCCGGTGTATCCGCTGTGCCGGTAATATGTTTTCTGGGTCCATTTACGGCCGGTCAGATTGATTTTATCCGCATTGATGACCACAATCCAGTCCCCCATGTCTGTATGGGGTGTGAAGAGCGGGTTGCATTTTCCCCTCAGACGCGAGGCGATGGACGACGCCAGCCTTCCCAGTACGGCTTCCCTTGCATCGATGATGTACCATTTGCAAGGGTTATCCGATTCTTTTGCACTGTAAGTATATTTTTTCACGGGTATCTCCTGATATAATATATCTGAAACTTGATATTTTTATTGTATTGTTTCGATTCTGTCAAGATAAATATGGAAATGAATAACATTTATTCATTTCCATCCGACACTTCGGTTTTCAAACCTTATCCATTTTCCGGGCGATCGGCAAAGAACCGCAGACCGGTTTTTCGAGGAAAAAACAGTTGCTGGAAAGCAATCCGCGGAACCAGTGCTGGAATCACATTGATCATGGATGACAGCAATGCTGCCCCGTAAGGCAGCGATTGAATGAGCATCACACCGACCCAGAGCAGGATTTCGGGATTGTCGGATCCATGCCGGCCGATAATGGCAGCGGATGACAGACAGAACATCAGGAATATCATCGCTTCTTCCCATGCCATGAGTACGCCCCGGATCACGGCCCGCTGGTTTTCACATTTCGGCGTGCGCAGAAAAGGTTTATCCGAAGAAATCAGGCCGGTAAGAATGGCTTTTCCGATGGTATGACTCAGAGACATGCCGGCAATCGCCGCACCGATCCGTTGTTTCAGCGTGCAATCCACCCGGGCCTTGTATAACCAGAAGAAATGAATCAAACGGAATACGATCACCCCCAGAGCCGGAAGCAGCAGAACGTACAGCGGCTGCCCGAAATACCGGGGAAGAACAATGACCCCGGCAACCCAGAACAGGGTCATCCATGTAATGATGACATTCAGGGCATCCCCGAACCACGGGAACCAACCCGTGGCAAAATGATATTTCTGACCCGGTGTCAGGCCGGATTCGGAATTCCAGGGCAGAAAAGATTTCCAATGGCGCCGGATGATCTGCACCGCACCATAGGCCCACCGGAACCGCTGTTTTTTATAGCCTGCAAAAGAATCGGGTGTCAGACCATGACCAAAGCTTTCGCTGACATAAACGGATTCGTATCCGGCATGCATCAGCCGAAGCCCCAGTTCGGAATCTTCACAAATACACCATTCGGCCCAATTACCGACTTCCAGAAGCGCCTGTTTGCGAATCAGCGTCATCGTTCCGTGCTGGATGATGGCATCCCGCTCATTCCGGTGAACCATGCCGATCTGGAAAAACCCGTGATATTCGAAATTGCACATTTCTTTGAATAGGTTGCCACTCCATTCCCGATGATCCTGAGGTGCCTGAACAAATCCCACTTTCGGCTTGTCAAAATATGGAATGAGCGATTTCAGCCAGTCCGGACGAACGATATAATCGCTATCGACAATTCCAACGATCTGCGCGTCAGGGGCTGTTACGCTTAGACCAAAATTCAATGCGCCCGCCTTGAATCCCGGCCATTTTCCCAGATGAAAAAAACGAAATTTCGAGCCGAGTTTTTCGCAATAATCCCGCACCGGTTCCCAAACATCCGGATCTACGGTATTGTTATCTATGACCAGCACTTCATAATTGGGATAGTCGAGCCGATTCAGGCTGTCCAGCGTCTTGGCAACCATGTCGGGCGGTTCGTTGCAGATAGCAAGATGGAGAGATACTTTCGGAAATTTTCTGCCTTTTTCGGGAACCAGCGGTAGAAACAGCCGCTTCAGGCCTGCCGGCCAGAGCATTTCGGCCATCTCGAAACCGGTGATCAGCACCACCACCAACAGACCTGCCTGCAGCGGCAACAACAGCCCCCAGATCAGAGATTCGGTCGGCAACAGCTCGTGAATCCAAGGAGTTGAAACAATCCATACGACTGCGGATATACTCAACTGAATGATCATGGCAAAGAAGAGCTGCCCCTTGAAGGGCTGGTCCTGTTTTTTTCTCAAATAAATGGACAGAGGGATGATCGATAGCAGAAAAGAGATTACCAGCGGCAGCGGAAGTGGCGACACTTCCTTTACCGGACCTTCCATGGGGATTTTAAGATTGCGGTCCTTATCGAACAGCCCCCAGTGGGCACCCATGACACCTTCGAGATCCACCTTCCATGGCTGATCAAATGCCTCCATAATGAAATAATCGATTTTGAGTTCAGCAGCCCGGTTCAAGAATGTGCGCAGAAAAAACGCTTCATTGACCGTACTGGGTTTTGCAGGCCCCCGTCGCTCTCCGTGACTGGGCCAACCGACCTCCGCCAACAAAACATGTTTGTCTGGATAAGCCTGCTGGACCTGTCTATATCGGTCCACCACCCAGTTCAGCGAATGTTCCAGCGGAATTTTTTCCCAGTAGGGGAGGATATGAATAGCGATATAGTCCACGTTTCGAGCGAGTTCGGGGTTGTTGATCCATACATCCCAGGGTTCCGCCGTACTGACTGGACAGGGTACCTGTTCGCGCACCCTGCGAATATATTCGATCAGTTGCTTGACCGTCAAATCACCCCGAAGCACGGATTCATTGCCGACAATGACGCGCGGAACCGTAGATGTATAAGTTCGAGCGTTTCGAATCAGGCTGCGGATTTCCTTTTCATTCTTCTCCTTGTTCTGATCGAGCCAGGCACCGGCTGTAACACGCAATCCGTAGCGAACCGCCATCCCGGGAATATTCTCGAAACCGTCCAGAGAGGAATAACTGCGGACGCTGCGTGTCACCCCTCTGATCATTTTCAGATCGCCGTCGATCTGATCCGGAAAAGGATAAATATTATCCATAGGATTCTGCCCCTTGTGATAAGGGCTGAAAGAAACGCCCTCGATCTTGTCGGTCC
>CAYQKZ010000262.1:0-5021 GCA_964418135.1 uncultured Desulfobacterales bacterium | reverse complement strand
GTGAAGCATCTCCATCCAGTCCACAATCTCAGCACACATGTCTGGAGTCGGGTAATATGGATTTGAATTGTCTCCGCGAAACTCCCAGTCCAGAAGGTACTGCTTGAAATGATCATCGGGAAGCTGGGGCCAGTCTCTTACGAATTCTTCTCGTTGTTCTTTCGTTGGAAAAGGTGTCTGGGGCCATTGTCCTTCGATCTGAGTGATACTAATTTTTTCATTGGTGGAATACATGAGGTAATAGAGAGGGTCCATCATTCCCAGTTTCAGAGGGAGCTGTTCGTGTTTTTTGATTGTGTTGTGATCGAATGCCTCCGCACCATTTCCGATCTTTCGGGCAGCGTAGTAAACGCCATCGGCCAGAATGTCACCGATTCCCTCACGACGGACCACACGGTCGAGTAACCAGAAAAACCTTCCCTCTTTATCGGTCGGGCAAGCTTCATACGTGGATGTTCCTGCAAAATCTTTGTCGGTCAGAATACCGGCTTCATAAAGCTCGACCGCAAAAGCCAGAATCTGTGGGGTTGAAAATGAATCTACGCCGTACTCGGTTGCGCGTTGAAGGATCTTGAAATTGAACCCCAGATCATCGACATAGGCCGCCATGGAGTAGGTCAGTTTGCCGAAACATTTCATCATGTAGCGTGGTCCGTCCTGGTGGGAAACCAGCGCCCCGCAATGCTGCGGACAGTTCATGCAACTGATGAGCCTGTGAATCGATCCCAGTTGGGTCGATGTCCAGTTTTCTTCGTTTTCCTTGTTCCAGAAATCTCTTCTTCGTGTACGGGCATTTCCCCATGCAAAATTTTCTGTGTGCCATTTCTCGTCGGTATGTACCATCTCCTGTGGGGATCCGATTCCGGAAAGAATGGTCATAACATCCTTGATGGGATTTGCGTTTCGGTAATTGATATAATCCGTTACGCCCTTCAAGTGTTCCATGAACTTTTCCCCATCAGCCAGATTGATGTCTCCGGTTCCACGTACTGCTACCGCTTTGATTTTTTTGTCTCCCATGACCGCACCGCCGCCAAGCCGGCTGGCGCTTGATCTGGACTGCTCGATGGATGCGGTGAACACCCTGTTTTCGCCGGCAAGGCCGATAGCTGCCACCTGGGCTCTGGGCTCGTTCAATTCCTTTCGGATAAGATCCTGTGTTTCGACGGCACCTCGGCCTACGAGGTGAGATGCATCCCGAAGCTCGACCTTGCCATTGTGTATCCAAAGATAAACCCACTTGGGTGATTTGTTGCGGAAAATGATTTTATCATAACCGGCATATTTCAATTCCGCCGACCAGAATCCCCCCATCATGGGATAGGCCAATAAATCCGACTGAGGAGAAACGAAGGTAACGACCGTACGATTGGCGCTGTAGGCTGGGGTTGCATTGAAAAGACCGCTGCTGAATATCAGGAGATTTTCGGGATCGAATGGTTTGACTTCGGGGGGGACTCTGTCCCAGTGAATCTTGACACTGGTGCCCAGACCTCCCAGATGGGTTTCCATCATTTTGGGGTCGGTTTCGACCCGCTCTATGTTGCCAGTCGCTAAATCAATTTCTAAGTTGTATCCTACCTCTGCGTATCTCATTTTTAGCTCCTTCTTGTTGCCTGCCTTCCTGATAATGGGATGACTATCCATAGGAAACAGGCATTTGACTCCAAGCGGTCTTCACCTGTGAAATGAAGGCTTTTTAAACTCTTAGTATAGTTACAAAATAGCTATATCGTAACTATGTGTCAAGTAAAAAAAAGATTTTGTGTTGATTTATTTTATTTATGCTTGCACATGTTTTTTAAATTATCAAAATAAAAATGTTATTGTACCGTAAGGCAATGAATGAAATGATATAAAGGCATTCAGAAAAATAATTTCGCTGCGGGGTTTGGTTCTAATGTGGACCACGGACTCCTCACACCAGCCCCCCTCCCAACCTCCCCCCGCTGGGGAGAGGGATAATTGCGTGAATTTTCCAATTGAATCAGCAGATAATCTCCCTCCCCCAGCGGGGGAGGGCCGGGGTGGGGGTCGTGCAGTATGGTCAAAACGATGTTCAAAGCCGAGTGGACCAGGTTAGAACCAAGCCATCGCTGCGTTATCGGTTGGGAATGGCCGAAAAAGGTTTTTCCCTCCCTGCTGCCTTGCGAAATGAATTTTCTGCAAGTCTATATTGACTTTGAATTGCGTTTGAAAATATATGAGATAGGTGAAGGGTTATAATTCGGTTTAATCATACAATGCACAGAGAGGTAATCATGAAAGGTCTGGCATACGGCTTGAAAGAAGCTCTGGATATGATGTTAACACATATAAAACAGCTTCCCCCCGAGACCGTCGCTCTGGTTGACAGTATAGGCCGGACTGCTGCCGTCGATCTATATGCGTTGGTCGATTCCCCTTCGGTGGATTCTTCCCGAAAAGACGGATTTGCCGTTATATCTAGCGAGCTTATCGATGCCACGCCGGAAAAACCTGTCAGACTACGGCTGCTGGGAACCGTGGCCGCCGGGAGTGATCGGGAACTGCGGATTCAGGCGGGTGCGGCAATCCGTGTGCTGACGGGTGCCCGTATTCCGGCAGGAGCAGATGCCGTGGTAGCCGAGGAATATGTTAAAACATCCGGTGATGATCTGTTGATCGATGCTTCGATCAAATCCGGAAAAAATGTTTTGCAGCGGGGTGGCGATGCAAGTATCGAAAAATGTATCGTTCGTTCCGGTCAACAGATATCGCCTATCCTGGCAGGTCTTCTTGCAGCGGCCGGACACAGTAGCATTCCGGTCTATGGCCATCCCGTTGTCGGGATACTCGGAACCGGGGATGAACTTGTCGAACCGGGGCTTCCGCTTACCGATAGCCAGCTTTATGCCAGCAATGTCATTACCCTGGCGGGTTGGTGCAGAAAATTCACCATGAATTCTCGTATGGAGATTGTCAGGGATGATGCAAAATTGATTTCCGCCGCTCTGAAAAACATGTCCAATGAAACGGATGCCGTCATTACAAGCGGCGGTGCATGGACCGGCGACTATGACATGGTTTCCCGTGTACTCCATGATCTGGGATGGAAAGAGGTTTTTCACCGAATTCGTATCGGTCCCGGCAAAGCGGTCGGTTTCGGGATACTCGATCATAAACCCGTTTTCATTCTGCCGGGTGGCCCACCATCCAATTTGATGGGATTTTTACAGATCGCTTTGCCGGGGTTGCTTGCGCTGGCAGGTCATGCTCACTCCGGGTTGCCGGTCACCAATGCCAGGTTGGCATTGGATATCGACGAAGGGAAAGCCGACTGGACCGATTTTTTCTTCGGCACGCTCGAATACAATGACGACTTGCCGATCTTTTCCCCCATGAAAAAGCGCAGCCGCCTCAGCTTGATTGCCAGGGCCGACGCCATTGCAGTGGTTCCGGAAGGAATGGAGAGTCTTTCCGCAGGAGCGGTGATCCCTGTTCAACTTCTGAAGTAGGAACTCAGACAGTCGGATCGTGAGAGACGAGGATTTTTCTTTTGGCAGCACCGGTCGTTACCCATCGTCCGTCTGCTGAGAAATGTACGGTCGGTGTATGCAAACATCCATCGGCAACACGTTGCCGTATCACACCGATTCTTTCCAGGGCTTTCAGAACGTCGCTGTGAGTCGAGCAGTCTGTTTCGGACCGATGGATGTCGATATGCAGATGAAACGATCCATCATGTGTTGTCGAGACGTTGGCCCGATAGTCGAGCAGTCCCGGAACTCCAAACAGTGCTTCATCCAGTTCAGATATTTTCAGAACACCGCCGGAACCCAAACGAACCGCTCCCTCCCTTCGGCCTTCGGCATATCCCATTCGCTTGAGATGGCTGCCGCAAGGGCAGGGTGAGGTTATCATCCGGGCGATATCCCCGGTTCTGTATCGAATCAGCGGCATGCCTTGTCGGGTCAGTGTGGTAAAGACGATTTCACCGGTGTTGCCTTCGGGGCGGGCCTCCCCGGTATCAGGATCGATTATTTCAAAGTACAGGTCGGCTTCTCTGAGATGATACCCGTCCATGGCATCGCATTCGACACCGCCGCCGAAACCCGTTTCGGTCATGCCGTAATGGGTATATACCCGGCACCCCCAAATTTTTTTCAATGTTTCTGCGATGGCTTTTGGAACGTAATCCGTGGTGAGCAGAAGGCTTTCGATACGGTCTTTGTCTATTGCGGTTCCTGTACGATCGGTGGCTACGGCAAGAACCTGCGTCGGAATTCCGATGATACAATGCGCGCCGAAAGAAGCAATCGTTTCGGCGGCGTGGTGAGGATCGGCAACCGGACCATATACCAACGCATCGACGTTCATTCGTTGAAGGCCCCGCATGAGCAGATCACCCACGCTGTCCGGTTTTTCACCGGGAAGAAGCACAACAGCCCGCTGGCCGGGGTGTACCAGCGTGGACATGCCGTGGTGAAAAAAATCGAGTGTCAGTTCCAGGTCCGCATCGGTGAAGAAGATGCGTTTGGACGCACCGGTGCTTCCCGATGTGTGAAGTGTGACGATCTTGGATATGTCGTCCTGGCGGACTGCCAGAAATTGAAAAGGGTTGTCGGCCAGGTCTGATGCGGTCGTAAAGGGCAGACGGGCCATATCGGAAAGATTGGTCAATGGTATAGCCGGGAGAGATGAAAAATGATGCCGATAGAATGATGTCCGGCATCGGGCGTAATCGATGGTTTCATTGATCTGCCGAAGCTGGTATTCCTTCAGCGCCTGTATGAAAGATTCACCTGACGGGTTGAACCCGATCTGTGTCTTTTCTCTGATCCATGCATCCAAGGGTGTGATAGACATCATGATTCCGATCCGTAACCACAAAAAATAAAATGGGATTGTGTAATCGTTTCAACGCAGGATTCGCTTCAAGCAGCGAATCGCCGCATCTCAAGAGTTAACTCCCATACCGTGTTCATGTAAGGCTCGGTTTAAAATAGCTCTGTTTACTTCAGATGAAACATATTCTTCCCCACAATTGCTGCAAATCTGGG
>CAYQKZ010000261.1:0-5027 GCA_964418135.1 uncultured Desulfobacterales bacterium | reverse complement strand
CCACAGCCATAGACCTGACCGGTCAGGTGGCGGCGGATTCTATGCCTTATAATCAGTTTTCCGGTATTACCGGCACGATGGATTTTATCCACGGCGCTGCCCAGGCGGAAGGCGGAAAGTCCATCATGATGCTTCCTTCTACGGATTCCCGAGGTGAAAAGAGTCGGATCGTTCCGATGCTTAACGACATAGCCGTGGTGGTTCCCAGAGCGGATGTTCACTATGTGGCCACGGAGTATGGGGTATTCAATCTGTTTGGGAAGAGCTTTCAGCGCCGAAAGAACACTGTCGGAATCCATTCACGGTGTGTATCCGGTAGGGCTCGAAGAAGTTCGGAAAATCGGCGGGGAGTCGGTTACCATCCGTCCGGCCAAACCGGTGGATGAAAGACGGATCCAGGAGCATTACTACAACCTGGATAAAAGCGATGTCGTGTCGCGGTTTTTTCATGAAAAAACAAGTTTTGTCCGCAATCAGGTCGAAGGTATCTCCCAGATCGATTATGTCAAAAACTTGAGCATTCTGGCCGTGGTTGGTGAATTCGGATTTGGTAAGGTGGTTGCTGTCGGTGAATATTTGATCGACGAAAATAAAAACATGGCGGAAGTGGCTTTTTCCGTAAACAAGGAATGGCAGGGGAAAGGGCTTGCCCGCATTCTGATTCTGAAACTGGCGCAAGCGGCCAGCGAAAATGGAATTTCCGGATTGATCGCCTATACGTCCCACGATAATCTGGCCATGATCAACCTATTTAAGATCCTGCCTTACAAGGTCAAAACATCTTTTGATGATGATGTGCTGATTTTGAGCTGCAAATTTACGGAACCAAAGGAAAGTAAATGAAGGATACATTTAAAATCCATTTTTTCCCTCACGATAAAAAAGTTACCGTTCATGATGGAGAATTCCTGATCCGAGCCGCCATGGAAGCCGGTGTTCATATCAATGCTTCCTGCGGGGGGGAAGGCGTTTGTGGAAAATGTCGGGTCATTGTTGAATCCGGTACGGTGGAAGGTGGTATTACCGAAAAGCTGAGTCCGAAGGATCGGGAAGCCGGATATCGTCAGGCCTGCCTGGCACGGGTCAAGAGTGATCTGTTGGTTCGTATTCCTGTGGAATCCGCCATCGATGCCAGTGTGTTGAATATGCAGAGTACGCCGCGCTGTACCGCCCGAATCAAGGATATGAATCTGGAAGACCTGAAGGACAAGGGCTTGTTTGTTCCGCCGGTTGAAAAAAAATATCTGGAGCTGCCGGTACCGTCGGCACATGACAATCTTCCGGATGTATCCCGCCTGGTCGGGTTTTTGAAACTGGAACACGGAGAACACCGATTGGTCGTGGACCTTCCGGTGATTCAGAAAATTCCGGATATCCTGAGAGAAGCGGATTTCAAGATTACCGCAACTCTGGCCAGGCCGGTTCATCCGGGCAGAAAAACCCATATCATCAACATTCAGCCGGGCGATACGACGCTTCGCAACTATGCCATTGCCATGGACATCGGAACGACTACCATCTACGGCCAGTTGATCGACCTGATAACCGGCGATGTGCTGGCCCAGTTCGGTGATTTCAATGCCCAGATCAGCTATGGAGAAGATGTGATCAGCCGGATCATGTATGCGGAAAAACCGGGTGGTCTTGAAAAGTTGCAGGAGGTGGTGGTCGGGGTTATCAACACGCTGATCCAAAAAATGGTCAAAAAGGCCAGGATCGATCTGGATGAAATTTCCGCCATTACCCTTGCCGGCAATACCACCATGACGCAATTATTACTGAAGGTCAACCCTCGGAATATTCGAAGATCACCTTATGTACCGACATCGTCGATTTATCCGCCGATCAAGGCCGTTGCGTTGGGTGTCAGTCTCGGAGATCATGTGACCGCCCTGGTTTATCCGCAGATATCAAGCTATGTGGGTGGAGACATTGTTGCGGGTGTCATGGGTTCCGGTATGTATTTGTCCGAGGAACTCACCCTGTATCTCGATATCGGAACCAATGCCGAGATCGTCATCGGCAACAAGGACTGGCTGGCATGCGCTGCCTGTTCGGCGGGTCCGGCTTTTGAAGGCGGCGGGATCACCTTCGGCATGCGGGCCACCAAAGGGGCGATCGAAGATTTTTCCATCGATCCGATAACACTCGAACCCATGAACATCACCATCGGCAGTGTCAGACCCAAAGGCATCTGCGGATCGGGGCTCATCATCATGGTTGCTACCCTGTTCGAACTGGGGATCATCGACAATCTCGGGAAATTCAATCGGGATATTCAAACGCCCCGTATCCGCCAAACGGACGGCATATGGGAATATGTCGTGGCGTGGGCGGAGGATACACAAATTGACTGGGATGTCGTTCTTTCAGAGCCGGATATCGACAACCTGATTCGCGCCAAAGGGGCTATTTACAGCGGCTGCATGACACTTCTGGAAGAAGTTGGATTGACGGTAAAAAATCTGGATCGCACCATTCTGGCCGGAGGCTTCGGCAGTTACGTGGATTTGGAAAAAGCCATGACCATCGGTCTTCTGCCGGAAATGGACCCGGCTCGGGTGACATTTATCGGCAATGGGTCGCTGATGGGTGCCAGAATGAGTTCGCTGACGAACCGGATTCGCCGGGATGTGGTGGAAGTGACCAAAAAAATGACCAATTTTGAACTGTCGGAAACCCATTCCTATATGGATAATTATGTGGCAGCTCTCTTTTTACCGCATACGGATATGAACCAGTTCCCCAAGATCAGGGCTCGTCTCAAAGCCCGAAGGTCAGCATCGAAATAGGGGCCGGTGAACCGGGGATAGAAATGCCGGATATGCATTCAGCTCTGAGATGAAGTTGAGGCAGGGATGATGTATAGACGTTCAGAAAAATAATTTCGCTGTGTTATCGGTCGGGAATGGTCGATAAATGCCTGTTCCATCCAAGCTGCCTTGCGAAATGAATTTTCTTAAAGTCTATAGCAGTGATTCAGAAGGTTGAAAGAACGACACATTTTCATGATGACTTCACTATAAAAAGGGGGAAAATATGGCAGGAATCAATAAGGCGATCATTGTCGGCCGGTTGGGTAAAGATCCCGAAATGCGCTATATGCCGGACGGAACGGCCGTAGCCAATTTCTCGGTCGCCACCTCCGAGGATTGGAAAGACAAGACCACCGGAGAGGAAAAAGAACGGAAGGAATGGCATCGCATTGTCGCTTTCCGAAAGCTGGGTGAAATATGTGGGGAGTATCTCTCGAAAGGGAAGCTCGTTTATATCGAGGGCCGGATTCAGACCCGTGCTTGGGATGATAAAGACGGGAATAAACGTTATACAACAGAAATCGTCGCATCGGATATGCAGATGCTGGGTTCCAAGGATGAAGGCGCCAAAAGAAATACCGCTGAGTTCGATTCCGGGTCCAGAGGCGGTGGAAATTTTGCCAGATCCGAGGGACCGATAGGGGAAGACGATATCCCATTTTAAATGGTATGATATCCGATAATGTGATAACGCGATGCGATCTGGATATCTGGTATGGCCGGTATAACCGTCGGGACCAGGTACATCCGGACCCGTTGGTGTTTCTGTACGCCTATCCGGATATCCGGGATCGGGAAATCGCAGGTATGATCGCCTCTTGTTTGGCATATGGACGTGTCGCCCAAATTTATAAAAGTTTGAACGCTGTACTGAAAAATATGGGGGCATCTCCCTATCAGTTTTTGAAACATTCGACCCGCCGGTCTTTGACAGAAGTGTATGCTGGATTTTCGCATCGGTTTGCCACTGCAGAAAATCTGGTCGGTCTGATGCTGGCCATAAAAAAAGTGATGAATCAGTACGGATCGATTCACGAATGCTTTCTTTCCGGGATGACAGTCGATGCCGATACGGTACTTCCTGCGTTGACGCAATTTGCCGCCGCATTCACCGGTGGAAATTCACAGATGCTGGGGCATTTGATTCCTTTGCCGGAGCGAGGCAGTGCCTGCAAGCGGCTGAACCTGTTTTTAAGATGGATGGTGCGTAAGGATGAGGTGGATCCGGGAGGATGGGATCAAGTTCCGGCTTCAAAGTTGATTATTCCACTGGATGTTCATATGCACCGGGTTGGGATTTATCTGGGATTTACTCAACGAAAACAGTCAGATATGCGAACGGCACTTGAAATTACCCGCGCATTCGGCCGGTTCGTTCCAGCGGATCCACTCCGGTATGATTTTACCCTCTGTCGGATGGGAATGCATGGGGTAAGGTTGTTACCAAATGTGTTATAGACATTCAGAAAAATAATTTCGCTGTGTTATCGGTTGGGAATGGCCGAAAAATGCCTATTCCCTCCCCGCTGCCTTACGAAATCAATTTTCTGAAAGTCTATAGTCAGCAGGTGAGGTGATTGAGTATGCCGATTTATGAGTTTTATTGTCAACGATGCAATACGCTGTTCAATTTTTTTTCCAAAACGATCAACACTTCCAAAACACCTTCATGCCCGAAATGCGGCATTCATCCCTTGGCCCGGCAGATGTCGGCTTTTGCTGTTACCGGTAAGGCAAAGGAAGACAGCGGCATGGACGATCTTCCTTTTGATGAGAGTAAAATGGAGCGAGCCATGCAGATGCTGGCAGGTGAATCTGAAAATATCGATGAGAACAATCCCCGACAGGCGGCCGACTTGATGCGTAAACTGACGGACATGACCGGTATTGAACTGGGACCGGGAATGCAGGAAGCCCTTCGGCGGATGGAAAGTGGAGAGGACCCTGATCATATTGAATCGGAAATGGGAGGTATTCTGGAGGAAGAAGCGCCTTTTATGCTGTCCGGAAAAAAAGGCAGAATTGCAGCGGGAAAGCGAAGGTTGCCGATTCGGGATGATACGTTGTATGATTTATAAGTGGAAAACCCGAGTGCGGTGCATCTATAGACATTCAGAAAAATAATTTCGCAGCGTTATCGGTCGGAGATATACTACCGCATCATCTCCTCCTTGCTGAATAACGATGAAGAAGAATAACTCTTTGTAAACA
>CAYQKZ010000260.1:0-5044 GCA_964418135.1 uncultured Desulfobacterales bacterium | reverse complement strand
ATCCATTCTGGTGTCTTGCGCTGATGATCTGGAAGAAGAGGTCCGAACCCTTGTCACCGAGGGCCAGGTGAAGCGAAACGATCCGACATGGGCGAAATCCGATTGATGAATTGATTCTGACAATTGGTTCATTATGATCAACCAGGGGATGGTGTTTGTCGAGATGACCATGTGGTCATCTCGACAATAATGACATTTCATCATTGTTGCAAGATAAAATGCATGTTATGGATACATCATTTCATTCATCGAACGATAACATTATGATAGCCGTTCACTCCCCCTCCCGCCCCTTCCCCCAAAGGGGGGAGGAGGAGAACGATTAAACATGATACTTCCTTGATCTTCCTTTCTCAGCGGGTTGACAATGTTACACACTTAACCTGCTTTTGATTCATACTTCATATTTCATACTTCTGGAGGATATATTCATTTCAAAAAAATGAAAAGAGGAGGGCATCATGAGCAGACGATGGCGAGTTGTTCTGGGTTTCTGGTTTCTTTTCGTTCTTTCGGCATCATCAGAAGCAGTCGAGCAGACTCGTGTTTTCCAGCATGGGGTGTCCGGCTACACTGGCGGCAGAGACACCACCATCAGCCGGCTCGACTGGGATACGCCGCCGCATTCCGTTAACTATGATCAAAACACCGCACTGGAGCTTTCACGGGACGGCGGCGACAATCCACTCATCGGTTTCGATATTACCGGCATTCCGGCCAACAGCCAAATCATTTCGGCCACCCTGTCACTTTATAAAACAACCAACTCCAGCTTCAGCGGTACCCGGGATTTCAAACGACGTATCGAACGCCACGGCCATGCCGACGGTTACATCCATCACCGGTTCCGGCATGACCTGATCGGTGTCTGATCGGATGGGGTGTATGTGCGCTATGGGGCAACAAGTCTGTGGCAGAAGATTGCGGTGTCCAAACCGAAATGGATTGCTACGGGAAGAATCCTTGAAGCCATTTTGGCGGCAGGCTTACCGGGTCATCCCGACGCGGAAGATATGGTCGATCTCTCCCTGGAATGGCCGGGAAGCAAGAAGGCTGAGGAAGATGCTCTGACGCAGGAAGATCACTATGTTATGGGATCAGAGATGCTTTCATTTACTCCCTAACTCCCCGACAATGGAGGAATAAAAAACGGTTACAGTGCTGATTGTGGTTTTCAAACGATTGAATCGATAAGGAGACAACACAATGAAAAAGAATAGTTCAATCCATTTATTTAATCCATTCAATGTGTCGGCAATCATGGTCATATTTTGGTGTTGGATTAGTGTATTTTCAACCGTTTGCCCACTGGTAGCGGCAGACAATCCCAATCCACCCTCATCCCCAGTCAAGCTGATCTTCATTCATCATTCCACCGGCGGCAACTGGTTGGCCGATGCCAATGACAGTTTGTATGGGGAATTGGGCAAGGCGCTGATGAACAACAATTATTATGTCAGTGCCACCAATTACGGCTGGGGACCCGACAGCATCGGAGATCGGACGGATATCGTCAACTGGCCGGAATGGTTCACCGGATCCAGTACCACTGCCATCCTGGCCGCTCTCTATGCCGAAACCGGACAGAATTTTCAGGACTTTGGCGCCTGGAACCGAATGGCGACCGACCCGGGCGGGCTGAATCAGATCGTTCTCTTCAAATCCTGTTTTCCCAATTCAAATCTGACCGGCAATCCCACGGATTCACCCTATACCGAACCCATCGACGGGGAATATTCGGTGGCCAACGCCAAGACTGTCTATAACCGGCTTCTGACATATTTTGCCACCCGGCAGGATAAACTCTTTGTGGTCATCACGGCCCCGCCATTGAACGAAAGTGAATATCCCGAAGACGCCCAAACGCCGGCAGCCCGCGCCGCCAATGCCAGAGCCTTCAACAATTGGCTGGTCAATAACTGGCTGACCGGTTACAGCCATTCGAATGTGGCTGTCTTCGATTATTACAACGTGTTGAGCAGTAACGGCGGAAGTCCGAATGTCAACGATGTCGGCAGCAGCACGGGCAATCATCACCGGTGGTGGAACGGTGCGGTTCAGCATGTTCAAAGCGTGAACAACAATTTCCCCGCATATCCCAGTGGAGACAGCCATCCGAGATCCGCCGGTCATCAAAAAGCGACCGCCGAATTTCTGCCTTTGCTCAATGTATTTTATCACCGATGGCAGTCTGGGTTGAACAATCCGATCCTGACGGTCTCGCCGACATCGAAATCCTTATCGAAAGAATCTGGATCATTCTCGATAGAAGTCTCCAATACCGGTACGGGATACATGTCATGGACTGCTGCTGTCACATCCGGAGGTAGTTGGATTTCCATCAACAGCGGAGCGAGCGGAACCAATTCCGGCACCATTGCGTGTGCCATTGTAAGCAATACAACCCTTTCGTCTCGTACGGGCACTATCCGTATTACCGCTTCCGAGGCGACAGACAGTCCTAAAGATGTGACAGTGACTCAGGCTGGAACGGGCACCGCGACATTGTCTCCCGTTCCGGATACCGGCCAGACCAAATGTTATGACGTTGCCGGCAATCAGATAACATGCCCTTCTCCGGGTCAATCCCTTTACGGCCAGGATGCCAACTACACCATCAATTCGATGTCTTATACCAAGCTGGATGGCAGCGGCAATGCTCTTCTGGATTCTGCGATATCCTGGGTGACGGTGCGTGACAATGTCACAGGCTTGATCTGGGAAATGAAAACCAATTACGATGGGGTGAAAAACTACAACGACATCCACGATGCAGACAATACGTATGCCTGGTATGACAGCAATCCGGCTACCAATGGCGGTGGGATTGGAAATCCCAATGACGGAAAGAACACCGAAGCATTCATTCAGGCCATGAATGCCGCGCATTACGGGGGATATAGTGATTGGCGGCTACCAACGTTCAAAGAGCTGACATCCATCGTCAACTTTGGCGCCTCATCACCACCCACTCTCATCACTCAATATTTCCCCAATTCCTATTATGGAGGATTTCATTGGTCATCGACCACCCATGCCGATTATCCTGAAGCTGCATGGGGTGTACATTTCTGGTATGGCGGATATGAAAAGATGCATGACAAGTGGTACCCCGATTATGTCCGTGCGGTTCGGGGGAATAAGGTCGCTTCAGCGAATGATTCGGCGTTTGGATCAAACATTGCCGCTGCCAGGATATATCGAGAAAGCGGTGATGGTGCTACCGTAACGGATACGACGACAGGGCTGGTATGGCAGCAAGTCGGGTCTTCCACCCCGATGACCTGGGCGCAGGCGTTGGCATATTGTGAAGGACTGAGCCTGGGCGGTTATACGGACTGGCGGCTGCCTACGATCAAGGAATTGAGAAGGCTGGCAGATTACTCCCGCGTTAATCCCTCGATCGATACAACCCTTTTTCCGAATACATTTCCGTCGGTTTATTGGTCTTCCACCACCTATGAAAACTCGACGAACTGAGCATGGTGCATTGATTTCTACAACGGTCACGACGACAGTTGGGACAAAGACGAAAAGAGTTATTATGTCCGTGCTGTGCGCGGAGGAGATCCCGGTGCGTTGAGTCATCTTGTCGTTACGCCGGCAAGCCGGTCTGTGGGAAATACGGCCGGTACGACGACATTCGCCATATCCAACGCTGGATCCGGAACCATGACATGGACAGCGTCGGTCACTTCCGGCGGCGGGTGGCTTAGGATCACGTCCGGAGCCGCTGGAACGAACACAGGCACCATCTCATGTGCATTCGATATCAATACGGCGACTGCATCCCGCACAGGAGTTATCCGTGTTACAGCGAGCGATGCCATTGGCAGTCCGATAGATGTGACGGTAATTCAGTCATCGACACCGACTCCTACCCCAAGCCCCAAGCCGACGCCAACACCGACACCGGTCAAGACTCAATTTCTCGGCGTCTGGTCCGACGGTGTGTGGGCATGGAACAAAGCCACCGGCAGTTGGAGCCAGATGGCTTCGACCGCCGATGCACGGATGATCGCAGCCGGGAAAGTGGATACGGACAATACGGATGATCTGATCGGGGTGTGGGCATCGGGCCTGTATGTTCGGCTGTCCGCCACCGGCCAATGGATGCGTTTGGCAACGAGCCTGCCGACGTGGATCGTTGCCGGAGATATGAACAACGATGGTCGGGACGATGTGGTCAGCAACTGGAAAAACGATGGTGTCTATTATCGGGATTCGGCCAGCGGCAAGTGGTGGAAGCTGTCGTCGTCCGCCAAACAGTTGGCTGTCGGAAATATCGGCGGTACCCGGGACGATCTGGCCGGTGTCTGGAACGACGGATTGTGGGTTCGCTACAGCAGCACCGCCTCCTGGCAGAAAATCGATCCGACTTTGCCGGTCTGGATCACCGCCGGCGATATGACGGGAGACAAGCGGGCTGACATTATAGGTAGTTATACTTCCGGCACGTGGTATCGGAATTCCTCCTCCCAGGCCTGGATCCGGATCACGACACCGGCCGAGCAAGTAGCGGCTGGAGATATCGATGATGACGGACGGGATGACCTGATCGGTGTCTGGTCGGATGGGGTGTATGTGCGCTATGGTGCTACAAGTCTGTGGCAGAAGATTTCGGTGTCCAAACCCATATGGATTGCTTCGGGAAGAATCCTGGAAGCGATACAGGCAGTGGGTTGGCTGGATGATCCGATGGCATCCGGTCAAGATATTCTCGATCTTTCGGATGGTGCGCCCGATTCGATTCGGAGCGCTCCAGTCGAATAGGTTGCTGACGGTTCTTCAATCGTTTAATATCCTCATGGAGCTGTCGTTAGGCAACTCACATGAAATAATATCCCAGATCGAGATGTTTACAGCAGAGGACATTTGAATAGATAAAAACCAAAGGTCAAAATCACGATACATGAACATAGATGTTCTCGTCAGTTGGGGATCAAAAACTCTCCGCTTAAAACCAGTTTATTGATGATTATTCATCACCCCGGCATACACCCGCACCGGATTGCCGCGCACCAGTTCGTTGTGGGCATCCCAG
>CAYQKZ010000259.1:0-5047 GCA_964418135.1 uncultured Desulfobacterales bacterium | reverse complement strand
ACATATCTTGCCTTCTACCCCACGCGGTCCGAACCCTCCCGGCACCAGAATGCCATCGGCCGAGGAAAGAACAGCCTCGCAGGAAGCGGCATCCAGGGTTTCGGAATCGATAAACATCAGATGGACCCGGCTGTCGTTAGGGATACCACCATGGTGGAGCGCTTCATTGAGGCTTTTGTACGATTCGGTCAAATCGACATATTTCCCGACAATGGCGATCGTCACCTCATGCCTGGGTTCCTTGATCTTTCGGATCAGATTTTCCCAGTTTTCCAACCGGGGAGCCCGGGTCCAGATATTCAGAATTTCAACGATCTTGTCGTCGAGTCCTTCTTTGTGGAAATTCAGCGGAACTTCATAAATGCAGTCCACATCCTTGGCCGTGACAACTGCATCCACGCCGACATTGCAGAACAAGGCAATTTTCGACTTGATCTCCCGGGACAGGTTCCGATCGGCCCGGCAGAGCAGGATATCGGCGTGGATCCCGATACTGCGGAGTTCCTTGACGCTGTGCTGGGTGGGTTTGGTTTTCACTTCCCCGGCAGTGGCGATGTAGGGAACTAAGGTTAAATGAATGTACAGCACATTTTCCTTTCCTACATCGGCCTTGAACTGCCGGATCGCCTCCAGAAAAGGAAGACTTTCGATATCTCCGATCGTGCCGCCAATCTCGACGATGACGATATCGACATCTTCGGTCCCCATCCGGATACTGGCCTTGATCTCATCGGTGATGTGGGGAATGACCTGTACCGTGCCGCCCAGATAATCCCCCCGGCGCTCTTTGGTGATGACGGAATGGTAAATCTTCCCCGTGGTGAAATTGTTGTTTCTTCCGAGTTTGGCATGCGTGAAGCGTTCGTAATGCCCGAGATCGAGATCGGTTTCCGCCCCGTCATCCGTTACGAAGACTTCACCATGCTGAAAGGGATTCATGGTTCCCGGGTCTACATTGATATACGGGTCCAGCTTCTTGATGGTTACCCGCAGCCCCCTGCTTTCCAGCAGCGCACCGATGGCAGCCGAGGCCAGACCCTTTCCCAGGGATGACAGAACCCCTCCGGTTACAAAAATATATTTTGGGTTAGACGCCATAATATCCTCAGGCTGGAATCAAAATATATCATCGGAGAATCGGGCACTGTCGCCCAATTCTTCTTCGATGCGCATAAGCTGATTGTACTTGGCAATCCGGTCGCTGCGGGACATCGAGCCGGTCTTGATCTGGCCGCCCGTGATGCCGACCGCCAGATCGGCGATAAAGGCGTCTTCTGTTTCTCCGGACCGGTGGGAGATGACCGTGGAATACCCGGCTTGTTTGGCGATTTCAATGGCATCCAGGGTTTCGGTGACCGTACCGATCTGATTCAGTTTGATCAGAATGGCATTGGCAATCCCCTTTTCAATGCCTTTCATGAGAATTTCCGGATTGGTTACAAAAATATCGTCCCCCACCAACTGAATTTTGCTCTCCATTCTGTCGGTCATCAATTTCCATCCATCCCAATCCTGTTCGGCCAGACCGTCTTCAATGGAAAATATGGGATAGCGCTCCACCAGATCTTCATAATAATCGATCATGGCCTCGGACGAGAGCATGCGGTTTTCCGATTTCAAGTCATATTCTTTTTTTGCCGTGTAGAGTTCGCTGGCCGCCACATCCAGGGCGATGCCGACCTCGTTTCCGGGTTCATACCCAGCGGTCTCGATGGCATTCATGATGCATTTGACGGCTTCTTCATTTGTCGCCAGATCCGGTGCAAATCCCCCTTCATCACCGACCCCGGTACTCATTTTGGCATCTTTCAAAATCGTTTTCAGGCAATGAAAGATTTCAGCGCCCATCTGAACGGCCTGGGTAATGGATTTGGCCCCGAACGGAATGATCATGAATTCCTGAATGTCCAGGCTGTTGGCTGCATGGGCTCCCCCATTGATGATATTCATCATCGGAACCGGCAGATATCGGGCATTGATGCCACCCAGATACCGGTAAAGGGGAAGGCCAAAGGCTTGGGCTGCCGCCCGCGTTGCCGCCATGGAAACGCCTAAAATGGCATTGGCGCCCAGTTTGGACTTGTTGGGAGTGCCGTCGAGTTCGATCATCAGCTTGTCTATCAACATCTGGTTCGCAGCGTCTTTTCCCATCAGCAGCGGAGCGATCTCGTTCATGACATTGGCGACCGCCGTGACTACCCCTTTGCCGCCATAGCGTTTGGAACGCTTGTTTCGCAGTTCGAGAGCCTCCCGGGTTCCCGTGGATGCACCCGAAGGAACCGCAGCCCGCCCCATGGCGCCACAAGCAAGAAACATATCCACTTCTACGGTTGGATTGCCTCTGGAATCCAGGATTTCTCTGGCCTTGATTTTGACGATTTCTGTCATGTTGCCTCCCCTTTTTATGGTCTAATGGATAGCGATATGATATGGTGAATTCAATAAAATGTGATGGCTTTTGTTACTCTTGTTCCGGATAGATGTCAAGAACACGTCTCTGCATTGGATTGCCGTTGCAATAATAATTAGATATGATTTCAATATATTGGGATATATATGAAAGAATTGGATCTTTATCGAAAAGCACATTTACTGGTTGCGGCCGTTCGCATTCTGGAATACCGGCACCACAGCCCGCCCGCCATTGAAGCCGTCTGCAGGTTTCTGGAAATTTCCACCGAAGAAGGCGGTTATTTCATTCGAAAATTTGAAGAAGCCGGTATCTTTGAATCTGTCGAAAGCCCTCAAGGGTTTCACCTGTCCATCCGGGATCACACTAAAATCGAAGAAATCCCCAGAGGGGTGTCCGAGACCCTTCTGGATAAGGAACTGAAAAATTTTCAGATCGCCCGGAAAGGGTTGACCCGAAAAATCGAAAGCTTTCAGGCCGCTCAGGCAGAGAAGAAAAAACAGATGTTTGCGGAATTGGAAAAAAAGCTGAAGACTGGTATGGAAAAGAAATGATTTCCAGGCATTCACACATAGGGGCGGACACTCCGCCAGAAGGATAAAAAAATAATACGACTGAATTCCGATACCAGGTTCCTGTCGAATAACTGCCGACAATGTCCGCATGTTTGTCTCCGCTCATATCCCCGACAGCAATCCATATCGGAATTGCGTCGTCGATTTTCTTCCAGGATGCATCGGCGCTGTATCGGACCCATACCCCATCGTTCCAGACACCTGCCAGGTCATCCCGCACACCTCCGATATTTCCGGTTGCCAGTTGTTAGGCTGCCTCGGAAAGTTTGGTCCATATTCCGGTTGCCGAATTCCGATAATACACCCCGTCATCGGCCCAGCTGGCAATCACATCGTCTTTGCCATCATTATTCAAGTCACCGGTTGTGATTCATACCGGTCGGGATGTACTCAGTTTGAGCCACTGTCCATCGGAGGACTTTCTGACATACAAGCCCGACAACTACACACCGACCAGGTCTTCGATCGCATCATTGTCGATCTTTCCGGCCGCAATCATCGATACGTTGGATGTCGATGCCATCATGGTCCACTGCTTGGTGGAAACATTCCATAAGAAATTCAGGGGCCGTGCATGCAATTGATGGTGGATATGGGTGCAAGAAATGTTGAGGACTGTACCCGGACGATATTCCAAAATTGGGGGGTGTGGTTTGCCTCCAACAGGTGAGCCAGTTCGTGGATGATCACGTAATCCACGACATACATCGGCGCCTTTATCAGTCGCCAATTGAAATGGAGGTTGTTCCTGGTTGTACACGAACCCCAGCGATAGCGGTTATCAACGATCCTGGCATCAGCAAATTCCACACCGAGATCATGGGCGAACTTTTTGGCACGGGGCAGGATTTTTTCCGTTGCCCTGTCCACATACCAGTTGCGCAGAACCTTCTTGCGCTCACTGGAAAGGCGCGCCGGAATCAGAAAACGCTGCTCGAACCGTATCTCCTCCGAGCTGTTTTGGACCACTTCGATTTGATACTGCCGGCCCAGATAAAGTGCTGATTCGCCGTTTACCATTTCTTTACCGGGTGGATGAGGCACTCCATATTTTTGTGCATGCCGGGTTTTTTCGTAAATCCACTGCCGTTTTGATTCAACAACAGCTCGAATCTTCTCCTCGGAAGTGGATTCGGGAACATGCACGACCACACTGCGGTCTCGTTCGACGGTAATTGTAAATTGCTTGCGCCTGGCTGAGCGCTTGATTGTGTAGTCCAGTTCCATGGTTATTCCGTGTAGAGAATCACATCATTATTCTTTTCCGCAAGCTCCATCACGCGGCTGATTATCTGAGCCCGTTTCTTTAACAGGTTCGGCAATTTCATGCAGGCAGGCTGTATCAATGCAGTTTGAATATCAGCCCTAAGCTTATTGCGGGCGGGAATACATTCCCAGAAGCCGGCCAATTTCAGTTCTCTTTCAACAATGAGAAAAATCCGCTGGGTAAGTTCGACAAGAACAGATATTTTATCTTCTTCGCTGATTCCATAAGGAGCCGTTGGCTCGGCAACGATATCAGGTTGTAGCATGTTATCAAGAACAGCGTCGAAAATTTCACGTTTGAGACATCGGAAAAACGGCATCTGCTTCTTACGGTGGAGACCATATGTCGGTTCCTGGCCGGCGCTCTTGATACGCTCCCGCAGTTTCTCCAATTCTTCATATATCTTTGACCAGTTATCGCGAAATTTCTGAAATATTTGCGTCAAAACCTCGGCAAAGGATGCTTGCAAATCCGGATCATCATCCAGCTCAATATTGAGATGGTGACGGATGGCGTGCTCCACTTCAGCCGCCTTTGTCTTGGTGCGCTTACGCTTGTCAACATTGGTTTCGAAATCTTCGTCAAGAATTGAAATGGGCTCAACTTTCTGATCGATGCTTTTAGACGCCAGATACTGGTCGGTAATGGCGCGCAGCTTGGGCGGAATCCCCTTCATGCTCAAACGTTCGTCTCGAAAATGTTTGCCAGCCAACACATTTATTTCAGAAAGCGCATTGTAGTCTCCCATGAAATCCAACGCCTGCCTGGCCGGAAAAACCAGGTTCATGCATCTGG
>CAYQKZ010000258.1:0-5078 GCA_964418135.1 uncultured Desulfobacterales bacterium | reverse complement strand
TAGTTAGAATTCAACAAACCCACATTCCTTAAGTTTTGTGATTTCTTTTTCAGCGGCCACGCTGCTTTTTTCCGTTTTTCCGGAAGTGGACATTCGATTTTCGTCATGTTTTTATGACCCCACCCGCCAGTTTTATCTGGCAAACGTTTCGTTTTGTCGATGGATTTACCTATCGGCTGAAATCATCACCATCGCCTGGGTGGTACTTGCCGTTGTATGGCTTGCCGGCACATGGATTCGTAAAAAAAATTGGTTCGAATTGACGGCCAAACAGGTTTTCTATCTCCTGTTGGTGCTGGCGATCGGCCCCGGCCTGATTGTCAATGTCGTATTGAAGGACAACTGGGGCCGCGCCCGGCCTGCCGATATTACGGCATTCGGCGGCACATCCACGTTTACCCCTGCTTTTGTGTTATCCAGTGAATGCCGCACCAACTGCTCGTTTGTTTCCGGCCATGCGGCCATGGGTTTTTATTTTATCGCATTCGGTTTTGTCTTCCGCCAACGCCGCGATTTACTGATCCTGCTTGCCGGAACTTACGGTGCTGTCCTGGGATTGATCCGAATCATCCAGGGGGGGCATTTCCTGAGCGATATCGTCTTTGCCTTTTTTATCGTTTATGCCGTATCGGCTGTCTTATACTGGATCATGTTCGAAAGGAACTCTCTGCATGAAACTATCCATCATCATTCCGGCTTATAACGAAGCAGACCGGATCATCCATACCCTCACCGCCACCCTGGCATTTTTAAATCAACAGAATTATCGCAGCGAACTCATCGAGGTCAGCGACGGCAGCACGGATCACACCCGATCGGTAGCGGAAGGGTTCAATGCCGGCGGCCATGTCTATCTGCGGGTCATCGAATATCATCCCAACCGGGGAAAAGGATATGCGGTCCGTACAGGCATGCTGGCCGGAAACGGCGAGATGATTCTCTTCATGGATGCCGACTATGCCGTTCCTATCGAAGAAATCACCAAAGGGATCAATCTGATCGAAGCCGGGGTTGACGTGGCCATCGGTTCCCGGTCTGTCAGCGGTGCCGTGGTGGCAGACCACCAGAATTTTTTTCGGGAACTTTCCGCCAAACTCTACACTCTGATTCAGATGACCTATCTAGGAATTTTCTACAAGGATACTCAGTGCGGATTCAAGATTTTTACCAGGCAGGCTGCCCGACAACTTTTCAGCCAGCAGAAATTGAACAGCGTGATCTTCGATCCCGAAATCCTCTGGCTGGCCAAAAAAGCCGGATTCCGGGCAGCCGAATTCCCCGTTGTCTGGCGCCATGTGGGTAATTCCCGGATCCAATATGACAGCCTGAAAAAATCGATCTTCGTATTTCAAGAACTTTTTCGCATCCGAAAGCTGCATTGAAACCCATCCCTTCATTCCCGGATTCGTATTTTCAATTCCCGGATCATGGCGGAACAGAATTGACCGGCATCCGCCACAATGGCGACATCGGCCATTTTCATCATGGCAGCGGTGGGATTCTTGTTTACGGCAATAATGAGATCCGCATCATGAATGGCGGCCGTATGCTGAATGGCGCCGCTGACCCCCAATGAAAAGAGAATCCGGGGATGGATATTTTTCCCGGCCTGGCCAACCAGACAATCATGATCCACCCAATGGGAATGGACTACCGGCCGCGTGGCCCCCACTTCCGCCCCCATCAGGCGGGCCAGTTCAAAAAGCTTTTTGAACCTGGCCCGGCTGCCCATGCCCCGACCGCCGCAAATTACTATCGTTGCATCTTCAATCCGCTGCTCCCGAAGGGGTTTTCGTTCGGAACGAATCAGCCGTACCCGAGGAACAGGAATATCATCGGGCAACGGAACGGACACGACATGCCCGGCGGCGGAATAGTTATGTGGTAATTCCTTGAAAGTTCCCGGCCTGACGGTAGCCATCTGAGGCCGGCTATCTGGAGTAATGATAGTTGCGATCAGGTTACCGCCAAAAGAAGGAGCGGATTGAACCAGGAGACCATCGGCATCGATGTCCAGACCGATACAGTCTGCGGTCAATCCGGTTTTGAGTCTTTTGGCAACTCGCGGCGCAAATTCACGACCGAAATCCGTGGCCCCGATCAGAAAAATATCCGGCTGATGCTGCCGGACCAAACGCTCTGTCAGAAACAAGAATGTTTCCACGCAGTAATCTTTCAGTACCGGATCATCGGCAACATACACGGTCTGCGCACCGTGGGCGATGTATTCCCCGACATATTCGTCCACCAGACTGCCGAAAACAACAGCACAGACTTCCGCGCCGATAACCGGCGCCAGTTCTCGGGCACGGGCCAGAAGCTGCAATGTAACCCGATTTTGAAAATAATTCCGGTAATCACCAAAAACCCAGATACGTGGAGCCTGCTTATTCATCGTCGATTTCATCGTCATTTTGGTTGTGATCATGCGTTTTGAGGTCTTTTGCCATCACACCGCTCAGCTTGTCTCCGAACTGGTCGAACAACGCTTCCACACTCTTTTTCGGTGTACCCTTTAAAACGATGTTCGTTTTCCGGGCGATCGGTGAGTATACATCCAGGATGCGGGTCGGTGAAGCTTTCATACCGACAGCCGTCGATTCCAGGCCAATATCTTCCAGATTCCGACAAATGATTTCCCCGATATCGAAAGCTTGTTGAAGACCGGACATGGGTACATAACGGGGGGGATATCCGGTGGTGCTGACCGTAATCAGGCCGGGCATATCCATTTCGATGATTTCAAGGAAATCGTCGGATTCCCGTTGTATGCGGACCCGACGGCCGGTGATTTCAACTTGTTGCACATACGCAACGGCAGGAATCCCCAGTTCTTCGGCCAACTGCGGCCCGACCTGTGCCGTTTCACTGTCGCTGGTATGGCAGCCGCAAAGAATCAGATCAAAATCCGGACATTCCGTTGCAATGGCCCGTCCAAGAGTGAATGAAGTGATGAGGGTGTCTGCTCCGGCCATCCGTGGATCTGTCAGCAAAATTCCCCGATCCGCACCCATTGCCAGTGATTCGCGAAGGACTTCTTCGGCCATGGGCGGCCCCATGGAAAGGGTTGTGATCCGGGCACCCTGTCGATTCTTGATTTCAAGAGCCGCTTCGAGTGCATGCTTGCAGGCAGGATTCATCATGCCTGCGGCCATGTTCCGTTTCAGGGTGCCGGTCTTGGAATCCCAGGGTAGTTCCGACACCATAGGTACTTGTTTGATACACACGATCAGTTTCAACATGGGTTATCCATCACGTGGGACGAGAAAGGAGTGCGCGGGCAATGACCATTCGTTGCACCTCGCTGGTCCCCTCATAAATTTCCGTGACCTTGGCATCCCGAAAATATCGTTCCACATCGTATTCTTTACTGTAACCATATCCGCCGTGAATCTGAACCGCCATATTGGCAACCCGCACAGCCAGAGCGCTGCAATACAGCTTGGCCTTGGCCGCCTCGGGACCGAAAGAACCGCCCATATCCTTCAGCGCGCAAGCCCGATAGAGCAACAAGCGACCGGCATCGATTTCAGTGGACATGTCTGCGAGATAATTCTGGATAGTCTGAAAGGATGAAATGGACTGTCCAAATTGCTGGCGTTCTTTAGAATATTTCAGTGCGGCATCGAATGCGGCCTGTGCAATCCCCAGTGCCTGGGCGGCAATGCCGATCCGACCCGTATCCAGAGCCGACAGACCGATCTTGATCCCCTCCCCCGGACGACCCAGCAGATGGGATTCCGGCACCCGACAGTCTTCAAAAAAAAGAGACGATACCGGATTGGCCCGCATGCCGCACAGGTCTTCGATTTCGCCGACCGAATAACCCGGCGTCTCTTTTTCCACCATGAACACACTGGCGCCGGATTTGGCGTTTTCTGGATCGGTGATTGCAAAAATCAATGCCAGGCCGCAAACACCGCCATTGGTGACAAAGATTTTCGTGCCGTTGATCACATAGGTATCACCGTCCTGGACCGCATGCGTCTCCACACCGCCGGCATCGGAACCGGCATTTGCCTCGGAAAGACAGAATGCACCGATCCGCTCTCCGCTGGCCAGGGATGGCAAAAATCGTTTTTTTTGCTCCGCTGTTCCAAACCGGACAATGGGATAAGCCCCCACACTGTTGTGAACGGTAACGCACAGCCCAACAGCCGCACTGACCCGGGAAAGCTCTTCGACCGCAATTGCATAGCTGATGGTGTCCAGCTCCGCACCGCCAAATTCTCTGGGAATCTGAAGCCCGAAGAAATCGAGCGGACGCATTTTTTCGATCACTTCCCAAGGGAAGCGGCTTTCGCGGTCGAGGTCAAAGACAAGGGGTGCCAGTTCGGTTTCGGCAAACTCCCGAACCGCCTTGCGCACCGTTTTGTGTTTCATGCATGGGTTAAAATCCATAAATCTTCAATCTGTTTACCGTGAAAATAAAGCTATCAGTAATCAGCTATCGGTAAATAGCCGGGGAATTCCATTTTTATATCTGGGGGTGAAGCCCAGCATGATGCATGAACGTTTTCTGATATAGTCAACCATTTGATAGTTGATTACTCTGTCAAACATCAAAAATCAAGAACAACCTTACCGTCTTAAAGCCATCCATAAACCACATCACTCAAAAAACTTGATTGAAATGAGCAATTCAGATAAATAGTCAACAGTTGATGCAATTTTACAGAACGTCTGTAAAGCGATGCCCTGAATCGACACTGAAAAGGCTTTCACACAATGACACGTTCCGGTAATGCCGCTGTACTGAGTCTCCTGATACCAGGAATAGGACAGTTCTATAACGGCCATTTCTGGCGGGGAATTTTTTGGCTGATCGTCACCCCCGGCCTCTGGATCGGTTCGGGAGGTTTTCTCGGATGGATCTGCCATGTCATCGCCGCCATCACTGCCTATCAGAAAGCAGATCAATCGCCATAAGGCAATTTCCATCAACGAACATACCATTCGGAATTTGGCGATTTTCAACAAACAATACCATGAAAAAACACCATTGTCCGTTTACGGTGAACGGTCAACGTTTTTCTTGATGGTATACTCATTGCTAGAAATCACCTGACCTCTCGATA
>CAYQKZ010000257.1:0-5080 GCA_964418135.1 uncultured Desulfobacterales bacterium | reverse complement strand
CCCGCCTGTTGATCGCCTTTGTGTCGCTGACACTGATTCCCGAAGGGGTGATGTTTTTCTTTTCCATGGGCTTCATTACCACCAGTATCGATTTCTGGTTCAATGTTCCGGTGGAGCAGGCCCTGGAAAATTCGCTGCATGTGGGCCGGCAGATTTATGGGATCACCGAAAACAGCAATGCCTTTTTTTTGGATAGAGCCGCCCATCAGATCAAAACCCGGAAACTTCTGGAACCCGCCAGAGCCAAAGAGCTGTCTCAATATATCGAAGTCGTCCAACGGACTTTCAATCTGGATGCAGTGGAAGTCTATGATATCCATGCGGTCCGTATGGTACAATCCATCGGACGGGATCTGAACGGTCAGGTACTCCAGCCCGTCACTCTGGAACAGCTTCGAAAAGAGTTCTATCCCAAGTCGGTTACATCCTTTTCTCAGGTTGTCTCCACGGGTGAAGTGATTCGAACCGTCGGGCCCATTCCGTTCGGCGTGAAATCCACCGAAGCCGAGGCTTTTCTGGTCTTGACCATCGTGATTCCCCCGTATCTTTCGGAAAATATGGCATCCATTTCACGGGGATTCGAGGAATATCAACAGATCAAGCTCCTCAAAAAACCCATTCAGATATCCTATTATATCACACTTTCCGTTGTGGGGCTGTTGGTGGTGTTCTGTGCCGTATGGTTCGGGTTTTATCTGGCCAAATCCATCAGCATTCCCATCAAGGAACTGGCCGAAGGCACCCGCCGGGTTGCCGAAGGCGATTTGAGTTTTCAGATCGGGCTGGTAGGAGATGATGAAATCGGCAGTCTGGTGGATTCTTTCAACAAGATGACCCGTGATCTGCGGCTTAATAGAGATCAACTGGAGCTGACATCCAACAAACTTCGCGAACAGAATCTTGAAATCGAAGAAAAACGCCAGTACATGGAAATCGTACTGAAAAATATTTCCACCGGTGTGGTAACACTGGATGAAGGTGGTTTCATCACGACGATCAATAAGTCGGCGGAAAAAATGCTCAATATCTCCGCATCCCAGATTGTCGGGAGGAATCACGCCCGCCTTCTGCAGGGCCGATATCTGAAAATGGCTGAAAACATCATAGTTGGATTCAAAGGGGTGCATAACGATTCCGTGGAATTGCCGCTGAGAGTAACGATCGACGGTCGGCCCCGAAGCTTCATGCTCCATATCAGCTCGCTGAAAAACGACAGCGGGCGGCATATCGGAATCGTAGTGGTATTCGACGATCTGACGGAACTCGAAAAAGCGCAGCGGATGGCCGCATGGCGGGAAGTGGCCAGACGAATCGCTCATGAAGTCAAAAATCCGCTGACACCCATTACGCTCTCTGCCCAGCGTCTGAAACGAAAATATTCCCGCATCGTCCAGGAGCCTGTTTTCGATGAATGCACGCAGATGATCATAGATCATGTTGATATCATTCGAAATCTTGTCAATGAATTCTCTTCGTTCGCCCGATTTCCTTCAGCGAGTCCGAAACCGGGGGAGATTCTGCCGATTATCGAAGAAACCGTTGCCCTGTATCGGGAAGGCCATACGGCAATCCATTTCGAAATCATCCAATCGGGAAAAATCCCTGTCATCAATCTGGACCGGGAACAGATCAAGCGGGCCATGATCAATCTGGTGGACAATGCCGTGGCCGCCGTTCATGCGGAAGGTACCATCACGATTTCTCTTTTCCACGATGTGGTACGGAAGCGGGTGCGGGTGGAAGTGGCCGATACCGGCCACGGCATATCCGACGAAGCCAAGACCCGGCTTTTCGAGCCGGATTTTTCGACCAAAGTGACCGGCATGGGACTGGGGCTGGCCATTGTCAACACCATCGTCATGGATCACCATGGCACGGTCCGCGCCGAAGACAATCACCCGCAGGGGGCTCGATTCATTATCGAACTGCCTGCATAATAAAAAATTATTCACCGCAAAGAGTACAAAGTAATTCAGAAGTTTTTTCTGTCATCTTTATGCCTTCGCGGTGAAATTATAATTGAATTCGTCAATTGAAAGGACAGACCATGTACCCATCCGTGATGATCGTCGATGACGAACCTTCCATTTTGCAGTCTCTGAGCGGCATTCTCTCCGACGAAGGTTTCGAAACTTTCACCGCTTCAAACGGATATGAAGCGCTCAAACGCATCGAGGAAGAAGCCCCGGACCTGGTGCTGTTGGACATCTGGATGCCGGGTCTGGACGGTATTGAAACCCTGAAGGAAATCAAAAAAAGCAATCCCGTGATTCAGGTTATCATCATTACCGGACACGGCAACATCGAAACCGCTGTCAGTGCTGTCAAACTGGGAGCTTTCGATCTGATCGAAAAACCGCTGTCCATCGATCGGGTAATCGTATCCATCAATCGGGCGCTGAATTATCGCCGACTCGAAGAAGAGAATAAATATCTCCGAAAAAAAACCATCGAAAAGAATTCCATTACCGGTAACAGTCCGGCGACGCTCGCCCTGAAAAAACAGATTGCCGTGGCCGGCCCCACCGATGCATGGATCCTGATCACCGGCGAAAACGGATGCGGCAAGGAGCTGGTTGCCCGCACCATCCATCAGCTCAGCAGCCGTGCCCAGGAGCCGCTGGTGGAGGTCAACTGTGCGGCCATTCCCGACGATCTCATCGAAAGCGAGCTGTTCGGCCATGAACGCGGAGCCTTTCCCGGAGCCGCCGTCAAAAAACGGGGAAAGTTCGAACTGGCTGCAAACGGCACGCTTTTTCTCGATGAAATCGGAGATTTGAGCCTGAAGTCCCAGGGGAAGATGCTGCGTGTGCTTCAGGAAAAACGGTTTCAGCGGATCGGCGGCAGCCGGACGCTGGAAATGAATGTCCGGATCATAGCGGCTACCAACAAGGATATCGAGGCGGAAATTGCAGCCGGCCGGTTTCGGGAAGACCTGTATTTTCGGCTGAATGTCATTCCCATCGAAGTGCCGCCGCTGCGCCGTCGGATCGAAGACCTGCCGCTTCTCGTGGAAATCTTTCTGTCTGAAATCGCCAGAAAGAACCGGGCGATCGGAAAAAAGCCGGCACCCGAAGCCATCGATCTGCTCTGCCGTTACGCTTGGCCGGGGAATGTGCGGGAGTTGAAAAACCTGCTCGATCGTCTGTCCATCATGGTGGAGGGAGAGGTGATCTCTGCTAGGGATATTCCGTTTCCCATCCATGCTGCCGACGTATGCGAACCTGCTGACAACTTGGAATTATCCCTGTTTGCCATCCCCCGGTTGAAAGATGCCCAAAAGGCCTTCGAAGAAGAATTCATCCGCCGCAAACTGATCGAAAATCACCAGGATGTTGCCGAGACCGCACGGGCTGTCGGGGTCGGACAGAGTACGATCAAAAGCTATCTGAAGCAGATTCAACGGACTGTATGACAGTAATTGTTCACCTTCTCCCCTAAGCGGGGAGAAGGCCGGGGTTGGGGGCAGTGCAATATGGCCGAAACGATGATAAATACTGAAAATTCATTTCGCAGGGCAACAGGAAGATGATAATCCGGGTCTATGTCTTTGGCCGATAATGCAGCGATATAATTTTTCGGAATGTCTATAGGAGACAAAATTTCATTGATGAGACAGACACATTTACCAATTCCCGGAGAGATATTGGATGTTGAGGGTCATACGGCATTTATTATCACACCGGAAAAATGCCTGTCACGTCCATGGGTCTGGTATGCGCCCACCCTGCCGAAATTACCCGGACCTGAAGAAACCTGGATGTTCGAACAATTTCAAAATGCCGGATTTGCCATTGCCGGTATCGACGTCGGCGAATCGTATGGCAGCCCGGAAGGGCGTAACACATATTCTGTTTTTTATCGAAAACTCGTTCAAAGCCGGTTGTTTTCCCCAAAACCTTGTTTACTGGCCAGAAGCAGAGGCGCCTTGATGCTGTACAACTGGGCAGTGGAAAATCCATCGAGTGTTTCATGTTTAGCCGGTATTTATCCGGTCTGTAATTTAAGAAGCATTCCAGCACTGAAAGATTTATGTGCTGCCAGAGGAATGACTGAATTATCCGATCACAATCCGATCGATCATCTTGAACCTCTGGCAACAGCCCATATTCCTGTCTTTCATATTCATGGTGACATCGACACGGTTGTGCCGCTTGAAACCAATTCAATCGAAATGATGAAAAAATACCGCCGACTGGAAGGCTCGATGACGGTTCGAGTGATTCAGGGAAAAGGACATGATTTGTGGCCGGGATGGTTTCACTGTCAGGAGCTGGTTGATTTTGTCATACACCACGGCATCCAGGGAACTTGATTGAATGATAATCGGACTGTATATTTTTTACAATTTTATTTACGCACTGTTTGCCTTTCCTATCGGTATCCTTGCCGACAATGTCGGAATAAAAACAATTTTTGTACCGGACTTGCTCTGTTTGCAACAGTGTATTTTAAAATATCCATAAATACAAATTGTTACTTCTTCTTCGGACTGTTTTTTCTGTATGGTATCTATGCCTCAGCAACAGAAGGAATTTCAAAAGCGTGGATTTCAATCATCACATACAAAAAAGATACTGCAACAGCAATCGGAACATATTCGGGACTTCAAAGCATTTCCACTATGTTGGCAAGCTCGCTGACAGGACTGATTTGGTTTCAGTTCGGTGCAACAACAGCATTCATAACAACAGCGCCGTAACTTTATGTGTAATGGTTTACTTTCTGACAATTCCTGAACCGATAATAATAGATTGATGACACAAAAAAAATAAAAATTCCGAGTACGAATATTTACAGAATCGCCTAACCATCTGTTGCACCCGGACTGCTTACAGCCGCTGCTGAATATATCGTTAGGGGAAGACCAGGGACTCCCTTAACTTATTAACTTTACATAATGACTTCACTCAAGTATTGTTTTTCTATGCCGAGACAATCACATATAGACATATCCGGCGCCCTGCACCACATCATTGCACGTGGTATCGAGCGGCGTACAATTTTTGAAGATAATCAAGCAGTCAGGATTTTTTAAAGAACATGGGTCTGATCCTGGATCAAACGGAAACGACCTGTT
>CAYQKZ010000256.1:0-5093 GCA_964418135.1 uncultured Desulfobacterales bacterium | reverse complement strand
CAATTTTTGTTTATGACGTAAAAAATAACTTTGTCTTAGCCGCCATGCAAAACCTGATCGGCAGCGGTAACCTGGTATCGCTGGCCCGAGAAATTGATTTTTCGATTTTTCCTGAAGAAATAAGATAAGGTACCGGATAGGTGGACGAAGATCAATACCCAACAAACAGCTTTTCTTCGATTATTTAGTGCATTAATCCGAAATATGAGATACGTTAGCGGGGGAGTGTTGGGGGGGTCATAGGATTCGTTAAGTCCATCCAATCATCGTTTGAGGTCATAGGGTCAATTTTATGGATATTCATTTTTTCATCTGGAAAAAATCCATCTGCCAACTGTCTTTCATCGTACTGGTTGCCGCAGCGGTTGCCTTGTTTTCGAACCATCTGCGTTCCGACAAGCTGCCTCTTGTCGGAAACTGGTCGATGGAGGCACGGCTGATATCGCCGTCCGGACGGCAGATGGTCATTTCCCTGAATGAGGCAAAAAACCTATACGAATCCAACGGTGCCGTGTTTTTGGATGCACGACCGCTGGAGGAATACGTTGCAGGTCATATTCTCGGGTCAAAAAGTCTTCCATGGCATGAGTCCGAAAAAAAAGTGATGGATATTATAGCGGATATGCCAAACGATACCGTGATCATCACTTATTGTGACGGAAACACATGCAGCCTGAGCAAAGAGCTTGCCCTGTTTCTGGAGAATTTCGGGTTTTCAAAAGTCCGGATACTGGTCAACGGCTGGACCGTATGGAAGGATAGCGGGCTGCCCATCCAGGAGGGGACGTAAAGCTTTTTAAATGCAACAATGCATAAGAAGGATTGATGGAACAGACTATTTTGAATTCAGGTTTTGGAAAGAGTAAAAACCAGGCAAAGGAAGATGGAAAGCAACGGGGTGCCGATTCGGGCGGACATTCCAACGCAGATGCGCATCATCATGCTGTCTGGAAGGATTCCACGGCTGGCCGGCTTCTGATTACCCTGGCGCTGAATTTCATCATTCCGGTCGTGCAGGTCATCGGTGGAATTGCGGCCGGCAGCATTGCGTTGATTTCGGATGCCACGCACAATTTCAGCGATTTCACGGCCATCCTCATTTCATATATCGCGCTGAAAATCGGCAAAAAAGGGGCGTCGCTTCAAAATACGTTCGGATACCGCAGAGCCGAGATCCTGGCGGCCCTCTTGAATGCCGCCATTCTTTTCGGTGCATCGGCAATCATTGTTTACGGTGCGTTTCAGCGGCTGCGGTCGCCGGAAATCGTTTCCGGACGCATGGTGATATGGGTTGCGGCGATCGGCGTTATCGGCAATGGGTTTTCCGCATGGCTGCTTCACCGGGATGCCAAAGACAGTCTGAATGTCCGCGGGGCGTTTCTTCATATGATGGGTGATATGCTGACGTCTGTCGTGGTACTCCTGAACGGCCTGATTCTACTTTTCAAACCCTGGTACTGGCTGGACCCGCTGCTGTCTCTGATGATCGTGGTTTTCATTCTGAAGAACTGCTGGGGTATTTTAAAGGAATCGTCCGCCATTCTCATGAACGCAACCCCCGGCGATCTGGATATCCAGGCGGTACAGGATTTTCTGCACGATTTTCCGGAAATATCGAGTGTGCATTATCTTCATGCCTGGAGCCTGGGATCATCCGGCGTGGCTTTCTCCTGCCATGTCGTGGTCAAGGATCGGCCGATCAGTGAAACGCGGCAGCTTCGGGACAAAATCAACTTATCCCTTTTTCATGAATTCGGGATCGATCATCCGGTTTTACAGTTTGAAACCGAATCTTGCGGAGAAGGAAGCCTTTTCTGTGAACACACCTGCACGGTAGAAACCCCGTCCTATCCGCCTGAACAGGCAAACGGCCGACACAGTGATCCGACTGAAAAGCCATGGTCCCGTCATGTTGCTCTTGCAGCCAGACTGATCATGGCCGGCGTGTTCATTTATGCCAGTTACGACAAAATTCTTCACCCGGCTGCGTTTGCCGAGGCTGTGTACAATTATCAGTTGCTTCCCGATCAACTGATCAATCTGATGGCCCTCATCCTGCCCTGGTTCGAGCTGATCCTCGGCGTGCTGTTGCTTGCCGGTATCTGGCTGCCCGGTGCTGTACTCGGCATCAATTTACTGATGATCGTCTTTCTGGGGGCTTTGATCATCAACACGGCCAGAGGCCTGAATATTTCCTGCGGGTGTTTTTCCACAGAAGCCACGGCCGACGGGTTGACCGGGTGGGTGGTTTTGCGGGATGTCTTCTTTTTTATCATCTCGATGTATCTGCTGTATCCACATATTATCTGGCGGAAACGGTAAGCCGATTACCGGTTTCAGTCATTTTCCGGACATAGCGGAAGGCATACCCGACGGCAGCGGTTACTTCCGGAAGATCCGGAAGTGTTTCGGCGATACGCTCGATGTATTGTCGCTCTTTCAGAATCTGAAAAGATTGACTGAAATTGAGATCAAAGACCCAACTGATCTGAAGCAGTTTGAAGTCGTTCAAGGTTTTCATATCCTGAATCCGGGCGAATCTTCCTTCTTGCAGTGCCGCGATTGCTTTGGGTGAACAGTCCGAACTGTCCGGAAGATCCAGCTCGATGGTTTTGTTGGGATTCACCGCTCTTTCATTGTAATAATCGATCACCACCTTCCAGATGTCCAATTTGTCCGCATCACGAATCAATTTAATGAACCGCAGCATCCGTTCGGAAGCCCGGTCCGGCAGGGTTGCGGCATTATGACAGGCAATGGCATAGGTCAGCATTCGGCGCGCTTCAATGTCTATTCCGGACAGAACCCGATGCTTGGCCAGAACCTGCAATCCCAGATAGGCATGATTCACCGATTTCATGTCGTTGAAGGTGTGGTATCTGCGATATTGCTCAAACCGGCCGACATCGTGAAAAAAGGATATCGCCTCTGCCAGATGGCAGTCGGATTCCGATAGATTCAGACTGTGGCAAAGGCATGAAATATTTTCGCAGACCCGAACGGTATGATCTTCTTTCAAACGGATATTTCGGTCCGTTTCGTATATGCCGGTGTAAAAACCCGCAACGTATTTCGTAAACCATTCCTTGAGCTGTGTAAGCGTATCTGTATTCATTTTTGGTTCTTTCGTACGGATGGCCGTAGGATTGTCGAAATTTGAAAAATCAGGCATGATTTCATTTACCGCGGGTTCCCAATCTCCAGCTTGGGAACCCCGTCGGGAAGCTCCCGCTTCCCGTGTTCATACCATTTCTCATGCATTCGAATCATTGTGATTTGATAAAGTTGTATTTTTGTAAATTGGCTTTGATGTATGGCCAGTGCAGAACCAGATGAATGACCATCATAACGATGAACAGCAGCGCCGTCCATTCGTGAACCTCCCGCAGAAAATGACGAAAATTGCCTGTAAACCCGCCGCCACCGCCGCCCCTCGGCACGAACAGCCAGTTGATCAATCCGGTCAGAGACAGAATCGAGAACGATACAAAAGAAAAAACATTGACGATCCAGAGCGTCGCGCCTTTGTTCATGGACATGAAAATACCTCCAAAAAAGGGTTGTTAGAATGAATTATGAATTAAGAAAGAGGATAACTCCAGTTTGATTCATACTTCATCTGTTGAAAGTCAAATAAATTTCGACGGATGCCGGTGTTCCATCCGCAGGCGCAGGCAGTACCTTCCCTTTGAACAGCTTGATAATGCAGGTTTTCAATGCTTCGTTGTGAATTTCGTCGATACCGGCCTGAATGTTGAGGATGTTGCCCTGGCCGTCAATATCCAACTTGAAGGATATCTTCCCGCTCTCCTGGCTTTTCAAGACAGTGTGACACCCATCGATTTCCTTGAACATCGCCGCGATGAATGCTTCAACAGCTTGCGGGGAGAGACTGCCTGTAATCACCATCTTTTCCGCCAGATGCTTGACCCGGATCAGGATTTCACGCTTGGTTTCAGACTCCGATGATTTCACTTTGTCTTTGGGTGCTGCGGCAGGCGCCATGGCAGATCTGGCGCTCATGCTTCCACCGACCGCCAGATCGGAAACACCCTGCGGCAGCGGCAGTGGCTGCTGGATGGTTGTGGATTTGCCGTCCACGTTTCTTACCTGGGAATCGACAGCCACAAAAGAAGTATAATCCGTCAGCAGATTGTAATCGAGGCCCAGCCGCGTAATTTCCTTGACACGCATGTCATCGGCAGACAATTTCTGATAATCCGACAGCACAGCAATCCGGTGCCTGGCCCAGAGATACCGGAGTGCGGAATGGGCGGCAGACGGTTTGACACTGCCTGCATCGATACTGGCCGAATACGGCTGATCGCCACTGATGCCGGACAGCCGGATCATCCCTTTGGGCTCTCCCTTCCATTTTCCAAAAAGAATGACGGGCCGCTCGGCCAGAACGTCGGGAAGCGCAGGCGGCTCCACGTCATAGGCCTGAAACCCGTCAAACGCTGTCTTGACCTTAGTAAGAACCGGCGATTGAATGTATTTCTTGAATTTTTCCGCCCTGGACTCGGCTTCGGTCGGGTTCGTAACGACAAAGGCCTCGCCCATTCCCGCCCGCGCAATGCCTTCGATCAGAAAACGGTTGACCGACGTGCCGATACCGAAGGCAAACATGTTGGCACGACCCAGATTGTCCCGGATCACCTGGAAGGCATCTTTTTCCACATCCACATAACCATCGGTGGCAATGACGATGGTACGGGATCGTTTTTCATCGAGAGGAAGCGCCAGCGCACGTTTCAATGCCGGCAGCATCTCCGTGCCGCCGCCGCCGCTTTGCCGATCGATCACCTGAATGGCCTGGGCGATATTGGCGGTTGTGGCTGACATGGAATTTTCCGAAAGCATGGCCGAGCTGCCGGCAAACAGCAGCACATTGAAAGTATCGGTCGGCTTGAGCCCGCCGATCAGCGATTTCAACAGATTTTTGGAAATGTCGAGCGGAAAACCGTGCATGGAACCGGAAATATCCACAATGAAAATGTATTCACGGGCCGGTATGATTGCAGGCGTAATCTTATCGGGCGGCTGCATCATCAGCAGAAAGAAATTCTCCTTTTCCCCCGGATACAGCAGCA
>CAYQKZ010000255.1:0-5133 GCA_964418135.1 uncultured Desulfobacterales bacterium | reverse complement strand
ATGGCCATTCCGATGAAGAATTCGGAGTTGAATTTTTTCCGATGGAAAGTTTTTGGCGACACCTTTCCGGAAAAGCTGTATCGCTTCCGGTCGGTCTTCCGGGTGGATGATATCGAAGCAGGGCCGATGCATCAGCTCTTCCGGAAGATAGCCCAGAATATCGGTATATGCTCTGTTGCAGTACAGGTATTGTCCGGTGGTATCCAGCAGGGCGATCATATCGAAGGCATTTCGAACGATGCTTCGAAAACGGTCTTCGCTGTTGCGCAGTTCCTGGGTGCGCTGCTCCAGCAGGGTCTCTACCCGCAGAAGCGACCGTTCCCGTCGCGCCTTGGCACACAGTTCGATCAGATACTCCGGTGTGAACGGTTTATGCAGATAGGCGGCAGCGCCCTGTTTCATCCAGGAGAGGGCAAGTCGGGGGTTCGGATCTGTGGTAATCATGATGCAGTCGCAGTCTGGTCGTTGGCTGCGAAACCTATTCAGGAGTTCATCTCCCTGACCGTCCGGCAGGTGATAATCGATGATGGCCACATCGAAAGCCGTATGCTGGAATGAATCGACTGCTTCCTGACAGGTACGGGCGGTTTTCACCTGGTATCCGTGAGACTGGAATTTTCTGCACAACAGACCGCTCAGCGTCAGGCTGTCATCAACAATCAAGGCATGAAGATGGCGTGGGGATATCTCTCCGTTCAATATGGCTCGAACCTGGATCAGGAACTGTTTGCCGTCTATCGGAGACGGCATGAATGCGTTGGCGCCAATATCCGCTGAAATATCGATAATATCGTTTCCGGAAAAGGTTGCGGAAATGATGAGAATGGGCGTCTGGTTCAATTCACGGTATTCCGGAGATCGGAGCAGACGGCAGAACTGCCATCCATCGATGTCCGGCATATACAGATCGGTGATGATCAGATCGGGTGGAAAATTTTGATCAAGGAAGGCAAGGGCATCCGTTGCGTTGTTGAAAGCAGCGACATCGATCCCTTCTTTTTGCAGCAATCCAGACAGAACCCTTATCTGGGTTTTATCGTCATTTACAATGATAATTCTTGTTTTTTTCAGTAGATGGGAAATCATTTTCTGTCTCTTTTGATTGCAGAACACATCGTTATGTATAGTATATCGGGGTGCGGCTTCAACCAAAAAACCGTTTTCGATCCATTACAGCTCCTGGGTCAACAATCGACGCAGGTGCCCGAATTCTACCTCTATTTCCGTCATCAATCTGCCGGTGGCAATCAAATCTCCGGTTCCGGCCGCTTTCTCCATCGACAGAGCTGCTTCACGCAGACGGTTGCCTCCGACAATGGCGGAAGCCCCTTTGATCGTATGTGCCTGCTGTTCTGCACCGATGGCATCACCGGACTGAAGGTAATTCTTCAGGGTTTCGAGCTGCCTCGGTATATCTTCCAGAAAACTTTCGATCACTGTTCTCACCAGATTCTGGTCATCCATCAGCCGGGCCATCATGCCGGCACGGTCAAAAAGCTGCGAGGGGGGATAAGATAGGAGAGGCCATTGGTTTTCATCTACCGTATGTTTTCGATCGGACTCATTTTTTCCCGGAAGCCATTTATCCAGTGCCGTTGTCAGAGCCTGGGGCGATATCGGTTTGGTGATATAATCATTCATGCCTGCCGCCAGAAAGCGATCCTTATCACCCTGCATGGCGTGTGCCGTCATGGCGATGATGGGTATCTGGCTGTAAGCTGATTTTGATTTCCGGATGCGGTGGGTCGCTTCGATTCCGTCCATTTCAGGCATCTGAATATCCATCAGGATCAGATCGTAACTTGTTGTTTTCAGAGCATTCAATGCGACCATGCCATTTTCCGCCAGATCGGCATGCAAGTTGAGTTTTTTCAGGATACCCAGTGCTACCATCTGATTGGTGGTGTTGTCTTCGGTCAGCAGTATCCGCGCATTCCGTCCGGCAAAACGGTTCAGGATTTCAGATGGGATGCGTTTTCCGGCAGCAGGGGGCGGCGGGGCAATATTTCGATCGAACACTGTTTGAGACAGGACGGTCTTGAGTTCCTGACACCGTATGGGCTTGTTGATATAAGAGGTAAAGCCGATTTCCTTCCATCGGCGGGTATCTTCCCGAATCCCCAGAGGGGGCAGCAATACCAACCGGATGTCCGCCAGCCGGTTATCGGCATGAATCAGCCGGCCCAAAGCCTCTCCGTTCATCCCCGGCATGTGCATATCGATCAGTGCCATGCGGAAAGGATCGTTCTCGTCGATCGCCCGGTACAGCAACTGAATCGCTTCTTCACCGTCTTTTGTTTCGGATGGGCGCATTCCCCAGAAAGTCATTCGGGTGGACATGATTTCACGGCCGGCGGCACTGTCGTCTACAATCAGCACGCGAACGCCTTGCAGATCGTCGGACCGTTCACCGACATCAGAAACCGGGTTGGCCTGTTCGCTGAAACGCGCCGTAAACCAGAATTCGGAACCTTTGCCCTCTTCGCTGTTTACCCCGACTTCTCCACCCATCAGTCTGATCAATTGTTTCGAGATGGCCAATCCCAGACCGGTTCCACCGAATTGTCGTGTGGTCGATGTATCTGCCTGGGTAAACTTGTCGAATATCTGACCGATCTTGTTTTTTGGAATACCGATGCCGGTATCACAAACCGTAAAGCACAGGCGGACATCGGTTTCATTTTTTTCGATCAGTTTGACGCGGATGGTGATTTCACCATGGTGTGTGAATTTGATGGCATTACCCGTCAGGTTGGTCAGAATCTGGCGAAGCCGTCCCGGATCACCCCGTAGTTGTGTGGGAACATCCATTTCCGAGGCACAGATCAACTCCAATCCTTTTTCATGAGCCTTGACGGCCAATGTCGCGGCAAAGTTGTCCAACAGACTCGTCAAATCAAAGTCCAGCAACTCAAGATCGAGCTTCATGGCCTCGATCTTGGAAAAGTCCAGAATATCGTTGATCAGATCGAGCAGGGATTCGCCACTGTTGCGAACTGTTTCGGCATAGCGACGCTGCTGGTCGTTCAGTTCCGTATCCAGCAGCAGTCCGATCATGCCAATGACGCCATTCATCGGCGTGCGGATTTCATGGCTCATGTTGGCCAGAAAATCGCGCTTGGCCGCATTGGCCATTTCCGCTTCTGCTGCCATGGCACTGGCGCGGGCGGTGGCATCTTCAAGCTGGATGTTGGTTGCAATCATATCTTCCTGAACCTGTTTCAATTTGCTGATATCGACAAAGCTTTCCAATAAGTAATCCCTGCCGTCCAGTTCAAGTTGTGTAACGGTTTTCAAAACAGGAATCATCACGTTATTTTGGTGTCGGATGAAATTTTCGCTATTGTCGATGCTGTTTCCCTTCTCGATTATCGAACAGGGGCATGTTTCATTCGGACAGAAATTTTCATGGCACTTTGTTCCGAGCAGATCTTCCGGTTTGGCGCCGATCATGCCGGCTGCTGCCGGATTGGCTTCGACGATGATGCCATCGGCAGCACGAACCAGAATGATGCCGGCCTGAACGGACATCATCAACGCCCGCATCTGATCATGGGCGAATCGCAGGGCTTCTTCCGATTTTTTGCGTTCGCTGATATCGATCATGACGGTCAAAAAATACGGCCGACCCTGACTGGTGATCACCTCACCCGAAAACAGGCCATATAAAATCCTGCCGTCTTTTGTCCGGATCTTCAGTTCGATGTCGGCAATGCGCCCCTCTGTCAGGAGTTTGGTCACCACTTCCTGATGCACCTGGCGGTCCAGGAACATGTCCAATTCGGCGATGGTCTTGCCGATGATTTCATCGACAGAATAACCTGTCGATTTTAAAAAAGAATGATTGACATCAAAAAACTTTTGTTCTGGAATGGTGGAAAGTGCCATCAGGGCTGGATTGTTACGGAACAGATGTTCGAAGCGCTGTTGCGCTTCCAGTTCAGCACTCAGATCCTTGCTGATGCCGAAGATACAGTCCTGACCGTTCCATTTGCCGAACCAGATACGGGTTTCCACCGGAATCAGATCCCCGTTCCTGGTGGCAAACGGCAACGAACAGGATTCACGTTTGTGCTGGAACATATCGGCAAAGATTGCCTCGGCTTCCTGTTGTTTGTCGATTGGATGTAATTTCAGAACATGCATATCAGCCAGTTCATCGGCAGCATAGTCCAGCTTCCGTTCAACGGACCGGTTCGTGAATAGAATTGTGCCATCGGGTCTGGAGACCGTGATCATATCGGTGATGGTTTCGAAAAACACGCGGAAGTTGGTTTCACTTTCCAGCAATTCCGCCTGTTGGGCACAGATATCGGCATCGGTCCGGCGGATCAGCATATAGATGATTCCCAGCAGAAACGACAGCAAAATTCCGGCGACCGCGCCACTGACGGTCAACAGACGGACAAACGCCGCTTTCTCTTCCGTGATGTCGTTCATCACCAGCAGATCACCGACGGCTTTGCCCGAAACATCCGTGAGGGGCAGGGACAGGGTTTGCCAATACCTTCCGTTGAAATCGATTTCCCTGTCCGTGTTAAGGATGGTATTGCCGGCTGCTGTCGGATCGCTCCAAAAAGTGAACGCATCCGACATATTCGTCAATGAATCATAGATGACCACATGATGGGGCAGACGATTCCAGTCGGCGTTTCTTCCCAGCATGTGCATGTTCGCCTCCCAAGGCTGCCGGTTCAGATACTTTTTGTGGATTACCACGGCCAGTTCAACCCGGTCATGGTTTCCCAACGCTTTCAGCACATCCTCGATTTCTTTTGCCAGCTCCACATATCCGATGAGACGGTTTTCTTCAAACACCGGCTGCACCACCCGCAAGGTGAAGGTGCCCATCATATCCAGCTCGATGCCGGAAGTGGTTCGGCCGGTTCGTTCCGCCTCGATGGCTGTGAAACGATCGATGATGTCTCCTCGCATTTCCGGGTTGTGGAGACGCAGCAGACAAATCCGATGGGTATCTAAAAAATTAAAATGCGTCAGGCTTTTTTCCCGGTGAATCCCCTTGAAAAAGGAATGCCAGGCTGTCTGAAGCCGGTCGGTATCTCTATTGCTGAGTGCTTGTTGCATCCCGGTATCGGTGGCGATGGTCTGGGCGGCAATTGACATTCCCAGTAT
>CAYQKZ010000254.1:0-5154 GCA_964418135.1 uncultured Desulfobacterales bacterium | reverse complement strand
CATCTCTGAAAGAAAACTGTCTGCAATATGGGTAAAGCCTGGAACACTGGAAGAGCAGTCTGTTATCAGATGTATCTTTCGGATGTATCGGAACGCGAAGTTGGCCACAATATCCTGGCCGGTATTGGCGACACAATGGCTGAGAGCCTCACCGGTGAACCCGATGACGTCATAAGACTGAAGATCGTTCAGGAGAACCGTATTCAACTGCGTTCCGGGATCGGATGGATCCGGAACATCAGCCTGAACGACCGAATAATGTTCGGTGTAGATATTGCTTCCTTTGGCCAGCCAGTTGACCACAGCCGGACGATCCTCCCATCGCAGGAGGGCCTGGCAAACCGGATCTGCCACTGTCTGCCCCCAGGTGCCGATCAGGCAATGTTCCGGCCAGATGCACAGTTGATATCGGCCATTTTTCTCGAGTTGTTCCGTATAGTTCAGCACCCGCGCATACAGCGCAGGATCGAACGGCATCCACAGGCTGTTTTGCACATCTTCCGTCGTGATGATGGTGAAAGGGGACGGGTGATCGCCGGCAGCATTGCGCCAGAAAATCGGGTTGGCGATGTGGAGCCGATGGTGGCTGTCGAGCGTCACCTTGATGGTATCCAGCTTCGACCGAACCCGGTCGATCATGGCACCCAGTCGAACGGCATCCGCATCGGCGCCCGGTACAAAAAGTGAACCGTTCGGGTTGCAGAAATCATTCTGTGGATCAACGATTAACAGGCATGTTTTCATATGTTGCCAAATCCACCTTTTCATAAATGTCATCCAGCTTTAACTCACAGCCGATCGCCTCGATTGCCAAAACATCATCGGATTTTAAATATTCCTGAAACAGCCACGTGCCGTCGGGCCGGCGAACAAAATGCTCTACATGGCAGGTATCCTGATGAATCAGAAGGTATTCGGAAAGAGAGGACACAGACCGGTAATTCCGAAATTTGGCTCCTCGGTCATAGGCTTCCGTGGATGGTGACAATACCTCGATAATGACATCGGGATTGAGCAGCGTGTCGCTGAAAGCATCGTCAAACTGGGGCGGACTGCATACGACAGCGATATCCGGATAAGTATAAAGCCCTGTCGAAGAGACTTTTACGCGCATATCATTTGCATAAGCTTCGCATTTTTTCTTTCGTAATTGTTGGTGCAATCCGGACGACACGTTCAGGGTAATCAGATTATGTTTTCTGCTGGCACCGGATATGGCGAATATTTCACCTTTGAAATATTCACTTTTGTACACCGCTTCTCTTTCCATTTTCAGATACTCTTCGGGCGTATATTTAACATCGGGTTTCACGGTACTAGCCTCACCTTTATTGAAGGGTTATCAAGCGATTGACGATGATTTCGTATCACCCGTATGCCGATATGGCAAGAAAAACGTTCACAGTTTACCGCTTACCGTCGAGAGTGAACGGTAAACTGTGAACGGATAACGGCCAACGATTATCCCGCATGAGTTTCACTTTTTTTCACGGTATGATATAGAGACAGACAGATGTGAAAATCGCCATTTATTGAAAGGATCGTTATGAAAAATCTGCATCAAACCATCGGATTCATCGGCGCCGGAACCATGGGGGAAGCCATGATCGGCGCACTGATCCAGGCTGGCGTCTTTGCGCCGTCCGCCATTACGGCAGGCGATGTCAGTCCGGAGCGGCTCGATATCCTGAAGCGGGCTTACGGCATTCATGGGACGGAAGACAATGCCCGTCTTTTTTCGGATTGCGACATTGTCGTTCTAGCGGTCAAACCCCATCATGTCGTTCCCATTCTTTCCGGTATTTCCGCCGACAAAGCGTATCGGATCATCCACCGGAAACTTGTGATATCCATTGCCGCCGGCATTCCCATTTCAAAAATCGAAAACTGCCTCTATCCATCCCTGGATGCCGGCAGCCGCGGCCATCTGCCCATCATTCGGGTCATGCCCAATACACCGTCTCTGGTACAGGCCGGGATGTCCGGCATGAGCCCCAACAGCAGTGCAACCCCGAGCGATCTGGAAATTGCGGAACGTATTCTGAAGGCCATGGGAAACGTCATCACGTTCAAGGAGGCGGACCTGGATGCAGTCACCGCCTTATCCGGCTCCGGCCCGGCTTATGTATTCTATTATATCGAGTCCATGATCGAGGCCGCTCAGCAGCTCGGCATCTCATCGACGGACGCCATGGAGCTGGTGTTGACCACCATCAAGGGAGCGGTGAAACTTCTCGAAGACCGGGGGGATTCTCCGGAACATCTCCGCCGGCAGGTCACGACACCCGGCGGCACCACGGAAGCCGCCCTGAAAGTGCTTGAAGTCCGGCATTTCAAACAGGCTATCGTGGATGCCATTGCTGCAGCCGCCGAAAAAGCATGGGAAATCGGCAGCCGACAGGGGTGTTAACCGAACCATTTATCCGTTAGCAGAGAGAACTCATGTTTACAGAATCCATCAGCTATCCGGCGGCTCTATTGGCCGGACTTTTATCCTTTTTTTCCCCTTGTATTTTACCGCTCATTCCCGCATACTTCGTCTTCATCAGCGGCTTTACGTTGGATGAACTGACCGGATGCGAGAACGGTGTGCGAAAAAAAGTTTTTTTGTCGACCATCGCCTATGTACTGGGCTTTTCAACAATATTTATTCTGATGGGCGCATCGGCTTCTTTTCTGGGAAGTTTCATCCAGATTTACAGCACCCCGATCCGTATCATCGGCGGGATTCTGATCATGTTTCTGGGCCTGCACCTGACCGGATGGCTGCGTTTCAATGCATTGGAATTCGAAAAGCGTGTTCATCTAGATAAAAAACCCATTCATTTTATGGGAACTTTTCTGGTGGGCATGGCGTTCGGGGCTGGTTGGAGCCCCTGCATCGGGCCGCTTCTGGGGTCCATTCTGATTATTGCCGGCAGCAAGGAAACCGTTCTGGAGGGGGTTGCACTGTTAAGCGTTTATTCTCTGGGGCTGGCCGTTCCCTTCATGGCCATGTCTTTGTTCATAGATGTCATGCTGGAATTCCTGAAAAAAGCCACACGGGCCTTGAAATATTTCAACCGGTTTGCCGGAATTCTGCTGATTTTCATGGGGCTGTCGCTGGCTCTCAACAAGATGATACCATTACCCTGACTTTTTTGATCACTTCAACTACAAGGATTGACCTATGCATCGCATTTTTGTGTGTTTCATGCTGACGCTGGCCGTATTGATGACAATCGTTTTTTCAAGCAGCACCGTTTCTGCCGAAACCCTCAAGTGGTATGCCTACGACGAGGGGATGACGCTGGCTAAAAGTCAGCACAAAAAGATATATATCAATTTTTTCGCCGACTGGTGCGGTTACTGCACCAAAATGGACAAAACAACCTTTGTGGACCCGGAAATCGTATCTTATCTTAATAAAAACTTCATTTCCATCAAGGTGAATTCCGAAAAAGAAGTCTCTCTGGCCACTAAATACAAGGTACGTGGGCTTCCATCCAACTGGTTCGTTACGGAAACCGGAGAGCAGATCGCCAATTTTCCGGGATATATTCCGCCGGATGATCTGCTGCCGAGACTCAAATTCATTCAAACAGACAGCTATAAACAGATGACATACAAAGATTTCATGAAAGTCAAGTAGAGCAGGGCGGTTGAAACGATGACCGATGCCAATTTGAGCGCAACACTACCGGAGATGTCTGTGGAAAATGTTCATGAATAAATCATGCTTGAAAACCATCATGGACGCTGCGTTGCATCCGGGGCCCCCTGAAGGCGGCCTGTATCAATCCACCAGCGTATTTCTGCTCGTTTTCGACAAGCAAAATCCTCATATTCTCGCCATTCAGAAAGCAGACACCGAAGGCTATCCCTGGCGCAACCAGGTGGCACTGCCGGGAGGTCATATCGATCCGGAGGATGACAGCGCCATGGATGCCGGATTTCGGGAATTACAAGAAGAACTCAACATCCCGCGGGATCGGGTGGATTACGTGGGAAGTCTTGGGCATTTTCAAACGATCAACCATAAAGATATTCAGGTATTTGTGGGATTTTGGGATGGAAACGGCACGCTCCGGCACAATCCGGAAGAAATTTCCCGTACCCTGAAAATTCCGCTGGAAACGCTGGTAAACATCCACGTTCGTGAAGGCTATCACGGACGGCTGCCGGATGTGTACACACTTCTTTATCCCTATGAAGACGTTACCATCTGGGGGGTAACCGCCAAAATCCTTCACCATTTCATCGAGGTTCTCTATCCGCACATGGCCGGACTTATCTGTCCAATCGCTGAACGTACCGCGTGATCAATCGAATACTGACGGAAATGAAAACCAGCAGGCCCATGGCGAATACCAGCCCTGGAATCCAGATGTACTGCCGACTGTTCGGTGTTTCATAAGCCACGTGAATTCCGCATACCCCGAATAACAGAACGAATCCAGTGAGCAGAAGGGTTGCAATACAGACGAAATCGGAATCATACCAGGGGATGATCACTTTTCGATATACGGGTTTGGGATCCAGGAGCATGGCCGTATATAATCTGTTGATGTCATAAAATCAAGTCGCAATCGGCTCCGGCACCCAATCAATGAAAACTTTAACAGAAACCAAGCGATTTAAGATGGATAAAAAACGAATAAAAGGTGTGGGTCGTTACGATTGGTCCATGATGCGTAAAATTGTCATCGAACTCATGAATGATCGGCCGATTGATTCAAAGCATTGTGATCATAAATTATAGTTGAGACGATATTATTGGGAATTTCTCATTGCCAAAAAATGTAAAGCACATAACAATAATCGGCAGGCTTTGTTTTCAGGCTGGTGGCTTGGAAGCAAGATAACACCTACCACAAATAACTCTATTAAAATAGATAGTTGAACCATTATGGTGAATACTAAATAAGGATTCCGGTTTTACCGAATTATCTTAAAACTGTGGAAGCTTTAGACCATGAACTGAATATTGATAACTCTCATCCAGATATGCCAACAGCTTACTGGATTTGAAACGCCATCCTGCAGCACCACGATTATTTTTTTATGGCACATGCATTGCATAACTCCTATCGCAAGTACAACGAAGTATCAGAACCATTCATTTTTATTATCCATTATTAAAAGGAGGTTTACTATGCTACAAAAAATGACCCG
>CAYQKZ010000253.1:0-5176 GCA_964418135.1 uncultured Desulfobacterales bacterium | reverse complement strand
GATTTCAATGCTTCTTCAACGGCCTTGACCAGGATATCCCTGTCGATTCCCTTGTCTCGACTGATTTGTTCAACCACGCGCTTAATATCTGTAATGAGCATCAGATGTCTCCATTAAAATTGACCAGCCTTGCCCGGGTAATATCCTGATAAGGAATTTCCACGATACGGTCTCCAACCTGAATGGCAATGGATTCCTGGGAAACGCCGGAAAGGACACCAGTAAAATTTTTTTGCCCTGCTATGGGCTGACAGATCTTGATTCTGGCCTCGCGCCCGATAAATCTGACAAAATCCGACAGCTTCCCTAACGGGCGGTTAAATCCCGGTGATGAAACCTCAAGGTAGTAATTGTCGTTTACATCCAGATGAACATCCAGAAGATCCTGCAACTGACGGCTGATGTGCGTGCAATCCTGCAAGGTAGTCCCTCCGGGCTTATCGATATAGATGCGGAGAACCATCCCTTGAGGCTCACGCTGGTATTCCGTATGAACCAATTCAATCCCGTCTGCATCGCACAAAGGGCCGGCAAACGCGTTGACTTTGAAAAGGATTTCATCCCGGGTCAAGCGGGAAGGTTTTTGCACAGGAATTTCAGTTTGTTTTCCCGTTTTCCGAGATCGGGTTGATCGGTCGAATCGTTCGGTCATTCAAAATAAAAAAACGGGCTGATGCCCGTTTCCTCTCATTCGATTTAAAGCAGTGAGATCAAAAAATATGTCTGATGTAATAAACCGCTACAAGAATTACACGATCAACCCCACCACTTCTGTATGAAAACGCTGCATTTCATTCGATATATATAAATGAAAAGACGGACTGGTTTGGAGCGGGCAACGAGATTCGAACTCGCGACACCAAGCTTGGGAAGCTTGTACTCTACCAGCTGAGCTATGCCCGCCAATTATCTCTGATAAAATATGTTAAAATTACGAGATTGTCAATAATTTTCAGAAATTCAAACCGTTCACCTCTGTGAATCCGAATGGCGGCAAAACCATTAAATACCCGTGAATTCCGACGCCCGGAAGGCTTAGCGTTTCAGGTCAGCATGGCTTTGATCTGTTCGAGTTCTTGCCGGATGTCGGCCAGAATCGATGGCATTGTACGGGTCCGCATGGACTTCATGTACTGCCTGGCACCTTCGATGGTAAACTTTTTGTCGTAAAGCAGCTCCTTGATTTCCAGGATAATTTCAACCTTTCGTCGGGTGTAGAGCCGCTGACCGGATGGGGTGCGATGGGGTCTTATTTTCGAAAATTCCTGTTCCCAGAACCGGATGACATAAGACGGCAAACCGGTAATCTGGCTGACCTCGCCAATCTTGAAATACAGTTTATCCGGTGGAAAATCCCGATCAGACATGGTGACTCCACGAAGAACCCCGACGCCGCAGTGTGCATCGATCCCGATAGGAGAGACTTGTTTTCGGACGGTCGCTTACTGAGGCAGCATGGCATCGAATTGCTGAATCAGTTTCTCTGAAATCCTTTTATGATGGGCATTGACGGTCTCATCTTCCAGCGTTGCAGATGCAGAACGATAGGTCAACCGGAAAGAAAGACTCTTTTTGTCCGCCGGCAGATGTCCACCCTCGAACACATCGAACAGCGCGATACTCTCCACGGTGGGATCACGCATATTGCGAACCATTTCGATAATGCGTCCGGATTCAAGGGTTTTGGAAAGAATCATCGTGATATCTCTGGCAACAGCCGGATATCTGGGGATCGGTGCGGCCTGCCGAAAAACAGGAACAGCGGCAAACAGCTTCCGAACGTCCATCTCCAGTACATAAACTACCTGTTTGATATTGAAAGCATTCAGTGTTTCCGGATGCAACAGACCAACATACCCAACGACGTGTTCACCGCACTGAATGCCGGCTGCATAGCCAGGTTTCAGGTAGGGGCAGGCCAGGGCCGTGGTCCGTGAAAACCGGACATCGTGAATGTGAAGTGCCGCCAGCAGCGTTTCAACCGCCCCTTTGATATCGTAAAAATCACAGGCCGCATCCGGTGCATACCACGAAACCTCATGTCGGGCACCGGTCCACAGACCGCAGAGCATTTCAATCTCATCCGGCAATGCATCCCGGCCATTGCTGATAAATACATTGCCGACTTCAAACAGTTTGAGATTTTTGGACTGCATGGAAATGTTCCGGTGAACAGCCTCCAGCATGCCGGGAATCAGGGAGGTACGCATGATTCCCTGATCTTCACTCAATGGATTGAGAACGGCAAGAGACCGAGTTTTAAAATCACCGGATTCAAGACGCAGATACCGGCAGGACTGAGGATGAACGAAACTGTACGTAATGGTTTCTGAAAAACCCATGCCTGTCATGAATCGCAGAATCTGCTCACGTGGTGTTCGTGACGGAAAAGATCGGATCGATCCCTCCGAGATCACGGGAAAAGTCGTTGGAATCCGATCGTAGCCGGAAAGCCTGGCGATTTCCTCCACAAGATCAACCGGCCGAGAAACATCCACACGAAACGACGGCGGCGTCACCTTCCGCTGATCCGAATTCAGGGGTTCCACGGTAAAACCGATGGATGCAAGCATGCGGTCCATGTCTGTGGCATCGATCCGGGTTCCTAGCAGTCGGTTGGCCGCTTCGGCACTGAGAACGAGCGGCGCCGGCTTCCGATCGTCCGGTCGTTCGTCGATAACGCCTTCTACCAATATCCCACCGCAGATTTCGGCCATGAGGGCCGCTGCCCGATCCAGCGCAAAGACCGTACCTTCGGGGTCCACCCCCCGTTCAAAACGATGGGAAGCATCTGTATTCATGCCAAAATATTTGGCGGTTTTACGAATACCGGTTGGATCGAAACAGGCGCTTTCGATCAGAATCGACCGTGTGTCGGCTTCGATTTCGGAATTGCATCCGCCCATGACGCCGGCAACGGCAACCGGTTTTTCCCCATCACAGATCATGAGCATATCAGCGGACAATGTGCGCGTTTTATGGTCGAGCGTTGTGAAAGATTCCCCGGCTGCAGCCGTCCGTACCACAATCCGCTGACCGGCCAGTCGATCGAAATCGAATGCGTGAAGAGGTTGGCCGGTTTCCATCATCACGAAATTGGTGATATCCACCACATTGTTTACGGGCCGGATCCCCACGGATATCAATCGATCCTGAAGCCAAAACGGTGACGGCTCCACCCTGGCTTTCGTCAGAACCCTGGCCGCATATCGGGGACAATGATCGGGCGCCAGAATCGAAACGGATGTTGTCTGGTGGATATCGCCTTTACCATTTGGCAGTTTAATTTCCGGGTAAGTCAGCGATGTATTTTGAATCGCGGCAACTTCCCGGGCGATTCCGATCAGACTGAGACAGTCGGAGCGGTTGGGTGTCAAGCCGATCTCGAACACCCAGTCCGAAAGATTCAGTACTACGGCCAGCGGGGCACCGACCGTTGCGGATGCATCCAGAATCATGATGCCGCTGTGATCCGTTCCAAGTCCAAGTTCTGCCTCACTGCACAGCATGCCCATGGAGTCGGCTCCGCGAATCATGCCGGCTTCGACGATCGTTCCATCTGGCAATTCCGTTCCGGGAAGTGCCAGAGCGGACAGACAGCCGACCTGAACATTGGGTGCACCACAGACAACCGAAATCTGAGCATTTCCGAAATCCACCATACAGCACTTCAGTTTGTTGGAATTCGGATGCGGAGACATCGCGACAACCCGTCCGACCACCACATTTTTCAAATAATCATACCGGTCGAAAACCGCTTCGACCTCGAGACCCACCATGGTCAACGCATCAGCCAGTGCATTGACTTTCATCCGGATCGGTACATAAGACTTCAACCAGTTCAAACTTATTTTCATCGAATCAACACCTTGCAGATCGTCATACCGGGTTTTATGAACGCCCTGGGCACCAACGCCCGCCTGACAGGCTAGAACTGTTTAAGAAACCGGATATCGTTTTCATAATATTTGCGGATGTCGTCAATGCCATATTTCAGCATGGCAATTCGCTCGATACCCATACCAAAGGCAAATCCCGAATAGCGGGATGTATCATATCCGACATTCTCGAAAACGGCCGGATGAACCATTCCGGAACCAAGTACTTCGAGCCATCCGGTTTGTTTACAGACGCGGCATCCTTTGCCCCGACACATCACACAGAGGATGTCCACTTCCGCACTGGGTTCGGTGAAGGGAAAAAAACTGGGGCGAAACCGCAGACTGGTCTGATCGTCGAACATTTGGTGGACAAAAACCGTCAGAATGCCTTTCAAATCGCCGAAGGATATGGATTCTCCAACGACCAGTCCTTCAACTTGATGGAACATGGGCGTGTGGGTGATGTCTGAATCGCATCGGTATACCTTGCCCGGTGCGATGATCTTGACCGGAGGCGCATGTTTTTCCATAAATCGGACCTGAATCGGCGAAGTGTGGGTTCGCAAAACGATGGATTCCGACACGTAAAACGTATCCTGCATGTCTCTGGCCGGATGATTCTTGGGGATGTTCAGCGACTCGAAATTGTAGTGATCCAATTCCACTTCGGGACCTTCGGCAATATCGAACCCCATGGCCGTGAAAATTTCACAGACCTGCCGGGTAATCCGGGTGATCGGATGCAGCGTGCCCTGAAAGATCGTGCGACCGGGTAACGACACGTCGATTCCGACATCTTCGGCCGCCTGGCGGGCTTCCATTTCCAGAACCGCTTTATCCAGGGCTTCTTCCAGTGTTTGCTTGATTTCATTGGCTCTTTTTCCGGCCATCGGACGCTGTTCTGCCGGCAGACTGGAAATATTTCGAAGATATTGGGTAATCTGCCCCTTTCGCCCCAGATACTTGACGGAAAAGGTTTGCAGTTGATCCGGTTGCGAAGCGGAATGCAACTCGCGCATTGCCTGCTGAAAAAGCTGTTCTATCTGTTGTTCCACGATGATATACTCTGCAGTAAAAAGGCGGGGCGAGATATTCGGAGATCGGACCGGACGGCGACAGGTTATCGGCTCTTTGCGATGATCTGTTTACCTGAATAAAGCCGGAATGGATGGCTGAAATATCCGAACAGCCATCCCGATCCGCCTGTAGATGAACCGCCCGGCCGTCAGAATTGTTGATGTATAGACTTTCAGAAAATTCATTTCGCAAGGCAGCAGGGAGGGAATAGGCCTTTT
>CAYQKZ010000252.1:0-5181 GCA_964418135.1 uncultured Desulfobacterales bacterium | reverse complement strand
TTGCCATGAAAACCATGGCCGGCGGCTATTCAACCGATGTCATGGGAAAGATCACCCCCTTCCAGGCCGCGCTCAAATGGGCATTACGGAATTCCAGCATCACGGCCGCCATTCCCGGCATGAAAGACATATCTCAGCTCCAGGAAGATATCGCCGTGATGGGAATGCCTTTTGAACTGGCGGATGAACGTATCCTCCAGCGTTACCATGCGGCTGTCCGACCCTACTATTGCCATTTATGCGGAAAATGTGAAGGCACCTGCCCGCTGGGGGTTGAAATCAGCACGATCAACCGCTCGCTGATGTATGCGGAAGGCTATGGAAACCCAGAGCTGGCCCTGTCCACATACCGGGAAATTCCGGCTTCCGCTTCCGCCCAGGTCTGCACGGACTGTTCGAACTGCGTTGCACATTGTGTCAACGGGCTCAATATTCAGGCAAAGATGGCAAAAGCCAGGGCCTTGCTGGTTTGATATCACCGTTCAGCTAATGGCAGTGGAGGTTGTCATGCAGAAAACGATTCCGTTCATCCTGATGATTTTTTTGTGGCTGATCTACGCATCGATCCCGGTGCATGCGGTCGAAACCGATATGACCCATATCCTGCCCGCACCGGCCTGTCACCCGGATTGGCACATGGATGGCCAGATCACTTTTTTTAACAAGGATACCCTTTTCGATCATATCAACGGCGAATCGGAACTGTATTTCCCATATGGATTCGAACTGCTTGCTTTTGCCAGATATGTGAACAAACTCGATCCGAAGGCGGCTTTCGATGCGGATGTCTATAAAATGGGTTCTCTGCTGAATGCCTTTGGAATGTACGCCAATTATCGCAGAAAGGACGATGCCGCCGTCACCGTCGGGGCCGACGGATCGGCGTCGTCATCTCAACTGATTTTCTATCAGGACCGGTATCTGGTCCGGCTTCAGGCAAGCGGAACGACAAACCCCGCACCCGATATTTTTCTGGCGTGCGCCCGGGCCATCTCTGAAAAATTGCCGCAGGATAAAAGCCGTCCGAAAGACCTCGACGCGTTCAATCTGCCGGACATCGATCCGAAGACGGTCCGCTATATCGCGCAAAGCCTTCTGGGATACGAATTTTTTCAAAAAGGGATTATGGCGGATGCTACCATCAATCAGCAACCAATACAGGTTTTTCTGGTGATCGAGAACTCTGCGGAGGCCGCACGAAAAGCATTTGACCGTTACGGTGAATATTTGAAAACAACGGGGGTACCTGTTCCGATGGCCGATAATCAGAAGCCTGCTTCCCTGAAAGCACGTGATCCGATGTATGGTAATGTTGTCGTTGAACAGCAGGGCCCATTCATATATGGCGCCATTCGGCTCAAAGATGATACCGGAGTGCAGCCGCTCATCGAAAAACTCCGCAACCAGATGGCCGGTTTGGCTTCTTCCCAGAAATAATGTCAACTCTCATTCACTTCTCTTTGCGCCCTTTGCGCCTTTGCGGTGAATATTCCATTTCATCGTTTCAGTTCGTTAATCGTATCGACGATGTTCGGGTGCCACAATGAACGATAAACCCACCTATGAAGAACTGGTGCTGCTTGTTGAATCGCAACAGAAAAAGATCGCCGAACTGGACAACCTGTTCAGCATTTTCCCGGGTTTGATCTGTATGGCAGGTACGGATGGTTACTTCAGGTATCTGAATTCGGAATGGGAAAAAACACTCGGCTTTTCTCTGGAAGAGCTTTTGTCCAAACCGTTACTCGATTTCATCCATCCCGATGATCTGGAGCCGACCCGAAAAGAAATCGAAAAACAAATCGATGGGGGATCGACTTTCAATTTCGAAAACCGATATCGCTGTAAGGACGGCTCTTACAGAACCCTGGAATGGAGGGCGACTGCTTCGGTTGACGGGAACCTGTTCGCAATTGCAAGAGATATTTCCGATCGCAGGCGGGCTGAACAAGAACTTCTGGATAGTGAACAGCGGTACCGGACAATTCTTCAAACGGCCATGGATGGATTCATAATTCTGGATTTGGAAGGCCATCTGCTGGATGTGAACGATTCCTACTGCCGGATGATCGGATACACCCGCGATGAACTGCTTCAAATGCGTATCTCCGACATCGAAGCGGTCGAGACACCTCAAGATACTTCCTTGCGCATGAAAAAAATCATGACCCATGGCCAAGACCGCTTCGAAACCCGCCACCGCCATAAGGACGGCAGAATGCTCGATATGGAGGTCAGTGTTCAGTACAGATTGGCGGATGGCAGCAGAATGATTTCTTTCGTTCGGGATATCACGGAAAAGAAACGCCGGCAGGAAGATATCCGTCTGAGATCGCTTGTTCTGGATCAGATCAATGATCATGTGACCATTACGGATATGGATGGGAAGATCACTTATGTGAATCAGGCAGTGGTCAGGAAAATAAATTGTCCAATAGAAGAACTTTGCGGCAAATCGACGATTGTTTACGGCGAAGATCCACTGGGAGGAGCAACCCAACGGGAAATTCTGGAAAAAACGATTTCCGATGGATATTGGAGAGGCGAAGTCGTCAATGTTACGGCGGACGGATCGAAGCTCATCATGGACTGCCGTACCCAGATCGTCTATGACACCCAGGGTGTGCCGAAAGCCCTATGTGGTGTTTCTACCGACATTACCGAATACAAACGTTCGGAATATGATCTGCAAGAAAGTAAATTGCGATTGAATCGGGCCGAAATTGCATCAAAATCGGGCAATTGGGAACTTCATCTCGATTCTCGAACGATCATTGGTTCGGATGGTGCATTGATAATTTATGGTGTTCCTAACAATGTGCTTGAATATTCGGTTATTAAAAATATCCCGCTTCCCGAATACCGCCCATTACTCGATACCACCCTGAATAATTTGATTGAAAAAAATATTCCCTACGATATCGAGTTCAAGATCCAAACTGTGGACACCAAGCAGATAAAAGACATTCACTCCATAGCCTTTATGAATAGAGAAAAAAGAACGGTTTTTGGCATCATTCAGGATATCACTGAACGCAAGAAAGCGGAGGATGAAAAAGCCAGGCTTGAAACCCGGCTCCAGCAGGCACAGAAAATGGAAGCCATCGGGCTGCTGGCCGGTGGGATTGCGCATGATCTGAACAATATGCTGTTTCCGATCAGCGGACTTTCCGAAATGCTGCTCGATGTGTTTCCCGCAGACAATCCATGGCATGAAAGCATTGAACAAATCCACAAATCTGCACACAGAGGCAGTGATCTGGTCAAGCAGATTCTGGCATTCAGCCGTCAGTCCGACCTCGAAAAGCAACCGCTTTGCCTTCAACCCATTCTCAAAGAGGTGTTGACGTTGTCTCGTGCAACGATACCGCAGCATATTGCGCTGACCAGCCAGATCGAAACGGATTGCGGTATGATTTTTGCAAATCCAACACAGGTACACCAGATTCTGATGAACCTGATCACCAACGCCTACCATGCTGTCGAGCAAGCCGGAGGTGCGATCCATGTCGGACTGAAAGAAAGGCTTTTCCATAAAACGGAATTGCACGACAATTCCTTGAAAGCCGGCGGTTACGTCTGTATTTCGGTACATGATACCGGAACCGGTATCGACCAGGCACTGGTAGGAAAAATTTTCGATCCTTACTTTACCACCAAGGCGCACGGAAAAGGTACGGGCATCGGGCTTTCCGTGGTGCATGGCATCGTCAAGGAATATGGCGGCGATATTCAGGTTTTCAGTGATGTCGAAAAAGGAACCACGTTCGAAGTTTATCTGCCGCTTCTCGAAAAAGCAGGAGATCGAACGCCTGCCGGTATCGTCGGAGAGCATCCGACAGGAAATGAAAGCGTTCTGCTGATCGATGATGAAGCGCCGATTGTACGCATGGTACGGATGATGCTCGAAAAACTCGGTTATCGCGTAACGGCTTACACAAATGGCCCGGATGCATTGAATGATTTCACGATAGACCCGTGGAAATTCGATATCGTCATCAGCGACAGGAGTATGCCGCATATGTCGGGTATTCAATTGGCCGAGAAATTGATATCCATCAGACCCGAGACGCCGATCATCATTTGTACGGGCTTCCTGAACGAAGATGATGAACGGATTGCCGGTTCCATCGGCGTTAAAGGGTTTCTCCTCAAGCCTGTGGGGATAAGTGATCTGGCGCGAATGGTCCGAAAAGTTCTGGATGAGATGATCCGGCAATGAATTTGTTTTTGCAAGTTCGCCAAAAATGAATCGATATTCATAGGAGGAATATGAATATTTCCCCTCGAAAACAATTTATGCCGTTTGCCTTCGAATCGCCGGACGGGTATCGCCCCTCTGGATTATTGCTGATTACCGATCGCATGCCCTGGTGGCTGGCCTATGTATTTGCTGTGGCTGTAACACTGGGCATGCTCTATTTACGAATGATAATGGCTGTATCTTTTGGTCAAAGGCCACTGCTCATTCTCTTCGTGCTGCCCATTCTCTTAAGTTCCATGATCGGCGGATTCGGACCGGGATTGATCGCCACCGCCATTGCCTCCCTGGGTGTCAACTATTTCGGACTCCCTCCGGTAAACAGTTTGCGTATCAAGGCGTCTCACGATATTTTTCAGTGGTTGATGCTGATCGCAAGCGGTATTCTGTGCAGTTACCTCAGCGAGCTGCTGCACCGGGCGCGCCGGCTGTCCGAAGAAAGGAGGATCCAGCAGGAAGCCGTCCAGGAAAATCTGAGTAAGAGTATGGAGAGATACCGGATTCTTGTGGAGAACTCTCTTCAGGGGATTGCCATATTGAAAGGCATCCCTCCGGTTATTGTCTATGTCAACCCCCGATGGACCGAGGTTTATGGCTATACTGCCGATGAGATACTTTCTTTCGATTCCGAAAAAATCTGGAATCTGGTTCATCCAGAAGACAGAGTGGTGGTCCGGCAACGCAATCTTGATCGTCTGATGGGAAAATCGACGACTTCCATTTATGCGTTCCGCATTATCCGAAAAGATGGTGAAATACGCTGGGTGGAGGTGTTTGCCAATAAGATACCGTCCGATAACGACACATCGATGATCATTGCGACCTGTATCGATATCACGGAAAGAAAGCAGGCGGAGGAATCGTTCCAGCACGCAAGCAATTACAACCGCAGCCTGATCGAGGCCAGTCTCGACCCGCTG
>CAYQKZ010000251.1:0-5193 GCA_964418135.1 uncultured Desulfobacterales bacterium | reverse complement strand
CATCATGACCGATATTCTCCTGATTCAGCCGCCGGTCCGGGATTTTTATTTTACAGCCAAGCGATCGATCCCCTATGGTCTGGCCTGTATTGCTGCTTCGCTGAACAGACAGGGATTTACCGTCGAGATTCTGGATGGCCTGGCCACCTCCAAAACCCGAAATATTTCACTGCCAGAGGAGATGAACTATCTTTCCAAATTTTATGGAAACCCCGACCTTTCCCCGTTTGCCCTGTTTCATCAGTATAAACATTTCGGATACAGTTTCGAGCATATCGGAAAACAGGCAAAAGACTCGGGCGCGTTCTTGGTCGGCATTTCCTCCCTGTTTTCGGCGTACAGTCCGGAAGCCATCGAAACCGCAGAAGTTGTCAAAACCTGGCTGCCATCCTGCAAAATCGTGATTGGCGGGCATCATCCCACAGCGCTTCCGGAAGCGGTGATGGCCTGTTCCGCTGTGGATTTCGCGATTCGCGGTGAAGGCGAAGACTCCCTGCCGACACTGGCTGTCATTCTGAAAACGGACAAATCCCCGTCCGATACGCTGCTGTCAACTGTTCCGGGCCTGGTTTTCCGAAAAATGGATGCCTCTCTTCATGTTGCCAAGCCTGCATGGATGCCGAATTTGGATGATCAGCCGCCGCCTGCCATGCATCGGGTACGGATGGATTATTACCGCCGAGGACAGGCCGGTGCATCGGTGATTGTGGCCGGCAGGGGGTGCCCCATGGCCTGCACGTACTGCTCGCTGAGTCAACAATCCGGTACCCCATACCGCCGAAAAAGCCTGGAAAAGGTACTCTCTGAAATTGAGCAGTCCATCGAATCAAACGGCGCCGGATTTATCGATTTCGAAGATGAAAATCTGTCTTTCGACCGGAAATGGTTCATGGCCCTGCTGTCAGCGATTCAGGCCCGGTTTCCCGAACCCCGGCCAGAGTTGCGGGCCATGAACGGCCTGTTTCCGGCATCACTCGACAGGGATATGATCTCTGCCATGAAAGCGGCCGGCTTCAAAGCCCTGAATCTGTCTTTGGCAACCGTTTCAGCGGCCCAACTCAGGCGATTTCACCGGCCGAACATGACATCGGCCTTCGAAAAGGCACTTGATATAGCCGAAGACTGCGGGCTGACCGCTGTCGGATATATCATTGTCGCCGCACCGTTTCAGGACCCATTTGAATCCGTCGAAGATCTGCTTTATCTGGCATCCTTGAGAACCCTGGCAGGCGTTTCGGTGTTTTATCCCTCACCTGGTAGCGCGGATTATGATCTGTGCCGGCGCCTCGATATCCTGCCGGACCATTTTTCCCTGATGCGATCCAGTGCCCTTCCGCTGTCTCATACCACGACCCGGCTGGAATCCGTTACGTTGATGCGTCTTGGAAGGATTTTGAATTTCATGAAGGCATTGATCGATCTGAAAATTGATTTCGAGACAGAATCCACAGATGTATCCGCCTACGATGGATCATTGGATAGCCGCCGAAAAAAAGGCGTCCGGCTGCTGCAGATGTTTCTGACGGATGGAAAAATCCGGGGGCTTGCCCCGGACGGCTCGTTCTATGAACACGATATTTCAACGGCTTTGACACAGCGATTCAGAAAAGGGCTCTTTTCAAAAAAGATCAAAGGGGTTATTGCGTCCAAACCCATCCTTCATGGATTCACGTGAACCTGCACGGCATCGTAATAAAAGGGTTCGGCAACCATACCATCCGGATTCATGTCTGCCAGAAAATAGAACGTGTAATCCCCGACGGGTAGAAGCCCGTTGAAAATTTCTGTGGTGGGCAGGCTGAACAGTGGATCGTTCACAAGCGGATAAACGCCGGAAATCCATCCATACCAGGCCAGCGAATACCACCCCCAGGGTGTGCTTGCCGCAATCCACCACTCCGCAGGTTTTCCATACAAATCCCCCGGATCAAGACTGGTTGTTATCGAAATCAGGGTGTCGGCCGTGACCATAACCGGGCTGTCCTGACCATTGGCTTTGATGTCGGGGGCTGGATATGCCGGCGGCTTCTGTCCGCCCCGAACCGCACGAACATCGTTATTCGTTGTCTTGTTATGGCCATCGACGTCGCCGAAATAAAAATTGACGATCCACGCATCATAGGTTTTGTAGGCGCTGGTCGTTCCGGTCCAGAACCAGGCAGCGGGAGTATCTGGAAAATATGTGGTATGGATTGCCGGATTGCTTCGGCTGGTATCGATAAGACTGCGCAATTCTTTGGCGGCAGGCAGTCGCCAGTCTGTGTAGCCGCCCAGATCGAGTTCTTCGCAGTAGGCCAGCGCCTGTTCCCACGTTTTGTTGGAAGATGTGGCCTGCTGCCACATCAAGCCCGTGGATGCGTCCGTCACCGTGCCGTCACCGTTGTCTTGATATCTGCCGGCGTCATCGGGTTTTGATCCCCGGACAGCCCGAACATAGATGCTGTTGCTCTTCAGATAGGCATGAACATAGCTGTAATCGAAATGAACAAGCCAGGCATTATCCGTATATTCGGCAAGGGTTGTCCGGGTCCAATGCCAATCTGCGACCGTATTGGGAAAATATATGGTCTCGATTGTCGGCCCTGGGTAGGGAATGTCAAAATTGATGATGGAAGCCAACTCCTTGTCAGAAGGCAGCCGCCAGTCCGAATATCCACCATACTTGGCATCGTTCAGTGCGTTGATAAAAGCTTCGGTGTTTGTTCCATCTCCGGGTGTGCCGGCATTGCCGCCATTGGTGGCAGGATTGCTGTCGTACCAGGTGTAGGTGTTGTCTGAATCGTGGGGATTGATGTAGTTCTTGAGGCCATCTTTATCGGTTTTCATCTCCCAGATCAGGCCGGTGACATTGTCTCGGATCATTGTCCATGACAAGGCTGAATCCGGAAGCGCATAGCCGTTGCTGTCCAGCTTGGTGTAAGACAGCGGATTGATGCAGTAGTTGCCATCCTGTCCATAAAATGGCTGACCGGCCGATGGACAGGAAATGAGGTTGCCTACCGTATCGTAGCATTTGGTCTGGCCGGTATCCGGAACCGGTGATGCAAAAGCGTGAATTGCCACAAGCATGAAAATAAAACACAGCCGACGTCCCACAGTCCATTGGTATTTCATTGCACGTTCCTCTTCAAATGTTATTTCAGTCGAATCCAAAGATATCCTCCAAAGCCATATCTCTCTGTTTTCTTGGACATGGCAAGCAACAATCTTTCATCAGACACCCAATACGGTTCATACCAGTCGCGATCCACATCCATTACCAAAACCCGCCTATTGACCTTGTCGTAAGCTCCGATCGGAGAAATATGCGGATAGGGCCCGTCCGGCGCATCGGTGACGACATCTTGAATATAGTGAATCAGGATATAGTCATTGCCGCTTTCTTCATTGGCGGATAGCGCGCTGCGAAACTTCAGCAGCGCTGCGGCATCCGTATTGAAGACAACTATGCGTTCCACCTCGTAATTCGGAACATCATAGAGGCGGAGGGATTCCCTGACAACTGTTTCCAATTGATCGAGACTCAGCCCCCTTTCCGCAGGAACGACGCCTGGTGTTATCCGTTCCTTCCAGTTGACGGCACGCACTCTTTCTATCAGCTTCTCCTGGGTGACGGTCGTCTGATCGGCCTTGAGTGTATGCGCAGCACGGGTCAAACCGTTTATAATCATGGTTACGGAAGCTGCAGAACAGGCTATCTCATTGAACTGGGGCACATAATATGGCGCCAGATGCCAATAATCGAATGCCTGGTTTGCTGAATCCTGCAGATATTTATGATCATGAGACAGGGGAACGGCATAGGGAGCGCTGCTCGGCCCATATTTCGGCAGGTCAACTGCCGGCACATTTTCTTCCCACGCCATGATCAGACAACATATTGCCACAACGATCAATCTGACTTGTTTTGTGTGTGCCAATTTATACCTCATATCTATCTATGTGAATATGTTTTAATGAACCATAGTAGTTTTTTTTGAATCGCCTGAGCGGACGCCTGATCACCGGAGATACGGGCCACTAATTTCCCCCGAGTTGATACCTGCCGACAGCCTGCAGATGATCTTCGAATGTACGCGAAAATTGATGGGTTTTGTCCTTGCGAGACACAAAATACAGATAATCGCTGTCAGCCGGATACACGGCAGCCAGCAGCGATTTGGCGCCCGGGCTGGCAATCGGCCCCGGCGGCAGACCATGACGGGTGTAAGTATTGTAAGGGGTTGGTGTTGTCAGGTCCCGGCGGGTGATATTGCCGTTGAAATGATCCATGCCGTAAATGACCGTGGGATCGCTTTCCAGCCGCATGTTTCGTCTTAACCGGTTATGAAATACGGATGAAACCAGCGACCGTTCGCTGTCTGCACCTGTTTCCTTCTCGATGATGGATGCCAGGGTCACGGCCTGGTGAATCGATAGCCCTTCTTTTTCCGCCTGCCGCACCAGCTCCGGAGTAAATGTCTGGTGAAATCGCTGGATCATGGTAAATAGAATTTTCTCGACGCTGGCACCTTTCGGAAAAGAATAGGTGTCCGGGAACAGATAGCCTTCAGCCGATCCCGCTTTAATGTTTAACCGGCTGCACAACTGCGGGTCTTTTGCGGACTGCAGGAACATCGCCTCGGATACCAGTCCGGCGGCATCGAAGGCTGCTGCAATGTCTTTCAGATTATACCCTTCGGGAATGGTGACCTTGTGTAAAAAAATCTTTCCACTGGCCAGGACTTCCAATATCTGTCGGGGCGTCATGGCAGCACAGAGTTGATACTCTCCGGCCTGAATCCGCCGAGCATAGCCGCCCCCCCGTGCATACAGATAAAAATAGCTGGGCGAGGTAATGACCCCCGAACGATAAAGAGTCTCCACGGTTGATTTGAACGGCTGCCGGGGCGCAATTATTATCAGTTTTTCCTCGGCATGCGGGATGGCGGATGTGTCGGCATATTCCATGATATCGATGGCCGCCCAACTGCCCAAAGCCACAAGAACAAGCAGGATAAAGGTTGAAACGGATACCATAAAGCGAATCCGATACCCCGGTGAGCCGGCGGGGGGGGCAGCACTGCCTGAGGCCTTCTCGTATTTTTGAACGAGCTGACACTGACAGTAATTGGCGGGTCTGCATCGCAATTTTTGGAGAGCGGTTTCCTCTATTTTACTTTTCAGGCCCCGGCTGGAAAGATACGCATACAA
>CAYQKZ010000250.1:0-5200 GCA_964418135.1 uncultured Desulfobacterales bacterium | reverse complement strand
GGTCCCTGGCGGACTTGCGTGCGCCTGTATCGTGGCATCCATGTTCTTTGCCGGGATTTCCGGGTCTGCGGCCGCCGACACAGCGGCCATCGGTGCCGTTGTCATCCCCGCCATGATCCGGCAGGGGTATCCGCCGGCGTTTGCCGCTGCCGTGGTGGCTGCCGGCGGTTCCATCGGCGTGATCATTCCGCCGTCCATCCCCATGGTGATTTTCGGTTTTCTGACCAATGAGTCCATTGCCAGACTCTTTGCCGGCGGGATACTGGTCGGGGTTCTTTTCGGCGGCGCCTTCATGGCCGTGTCGATATGGATATGCCGAAAACAGGGATACGGCGTCCGGCAGCCTTTTTCGCTGCACCGGATGGGGCGGACGTTAAAAGATGCGGTTTGGGCCCTGGGGGCTCCGGTCATCGTGCTGGGCGGCATCCTGTCCGGGGTGGTGACGGTTACCGAGGCTGCGGCACTGGCCGTCTTCTACGCACTGGTCGTCAGCATCGCGTTCAACCGCGAGCTGAAATGGAAGGATATACCGGCGCTCATTGTCCAGTCCCAGATCACGGCCGCGACCATCCTCTTTATCATTGCCATGGCCAAGGTGTTTACCTGGTTGGTTGCCATGAAACAAACGACCCAGTTGGTGGGTGCTGTGGTGGCCGCCCTGGGCCTGCCGCCGTGGGGGCTCCTGCTTATCGTTATGGCGGCGCTGCTGGTGATCGGCTGTGTCATGGAGACTACCGCCGCTCTCATCCTGCTGGTTCCCGTTCTGGCGGCCCTCACCCCCCAGATGGGCGTGGACCCGGTTCAGTTCGGTGTGCTGATGGTCGTCAATCTGGCAATCGGCATGCTGACCCCGCCGGTGGGAATCTGCCTGTTTGTAAGCTGCGGCATTTCGGGCGTGCCGCTCGGACAAGTCAGCCGTGCTGTCATGCCCTTGGTCGCCGCAGCCATTGCGGCACTTCTGATTGCCTGTTTCTGGCCGCCCATGACCTTGTGGCTGCCCTCGTTGATCTATCGCTGAAGGATAAGAACATATGGAAACATTCACCCCTCGACATATCGCCGATCTGTCCGCCATGGTGGCATCGGACCGGTTCTCTACCGGACAGTCCAACCGTGAACTTCACCGCCGGGATATTTCGTTTCACGAAGGATCGCTTCCCGCCGGGATCATCTGGCCGATTACAACCGATGAGGTATCCCGGATTCTTTCGTGGGCGTATGCCAACGATGTTCCAATCACCCCCTGGGGTGCCGGAACCAGCACCGAAGGCAATCCCATTCCCACACGGGGAGGGCTTGTCGTGGATATGACCCTTATGAACCGCATTCTTGCCGTCCGGCCCGAAGATCTTCAGGTTGACGTGGAGCCGGGTGTTCTCCGCAAAGAGCTGAATCGCCAGGTCGGAAAACATGGTCTTTTTTTCCCGCCGGATCCGGGGGCCGACGCCACCATCGGCGGCATGATCGCCAACAATGCATCCGGAGTTCAGACCGTAAAATACGGAGCCACACGGGATTATGTCATGCGCCTGACCGTGGTATTGCCACAGGGTGAAATCATCCACACCGGCTGCAAAGCGCCCAAATCGTCATCCGGCTATGATCTGACCCGGCTGTTTGTCGGATCGGAAGGAACTCTCGGAATCGTCACCGAGGCGACACTCCGCCTGACCGGCATTCCCAGCCATTTTCTGGCGGCAACCATCCGATTCACGAATCTGGAAAGTGCTTCCCGGGCCGTGGCCATGATGATCGGGTCCGGCCTTGGGCCGGCAGCACTGGAACTTCTGCCGCCCGGCCTGATTCAGTTGATGAATCGGGAAAAGAATCTCGGCCTGCCGGAAGAACCTTCTTTGTTCTGCGAATTTCACGGCATCAGCCGGAACGTTCTGCAGGATATGGCCGAGCTGGCCAAAGAGATTTGCGGAGACTGCGGGGCTGTGGGATTTACATTCGAAACCGAAGAAGGTGCCCGCAGAGATTTGTGGCGCGCCCGCCACGAAGCATGGGAGACCATCCACCGGGCCCATACGAAAAAACAGACGTTGATTGTCGATGCGGCGGTGCCGATCTCCCGCTATCCCGAAATGGTCGTGTTTTCTCAGGGACTTGTGGATGCATCCGGAGTCATTGGCTATGTTTTCGGACATGCCGGAGACGGCAACCTGCATGTGGTGCTTGTGGGAGACCCGTTGGATACGGTGGAATGGTCGAAGCTGGAAGCCATCAATCATGCGGTTGTGGAAAAAGCCGTTCTTGTCGGCGGTACGTCCACCGGCGAACATGGAGTGGGTATCGGCAAGCGCAAGTTCATGCAGTTGGAGCATGGGGAAAGCTATGGGCTTATGCGCCGGATCAAAGAAGCGATCGATCCCAAGTGGCTGATGAATCCGGATAAGATTTTTTGACAGGTTTGTGCTTTTCTTTATCCTGTTCATCCATGTTAAAATTATGTGAAGAAATCAGTGTGGACTTTATTTTAAGTTGCCTTAGCAGATTTATTCGGAGCCGGCTATGTTGAGCGAAGCTGAAAAATTGAATGCATTGATAGACCTTGGAAATAAATTGAACCAGGTTCAGGATCTGGATATTCTCATGGAGCATCTTCTGACCGAAGCCAGGAGGTTTGTCAATGCCGATGCCGGAACAATTTATGTCCGAGACTTTGATTGTCTTCGGTTTACGTATACACAGAATGAAACCGTCCAGCGGCGCCTGGGAAACGGAGAAACGCTGCTCAAGCTGATATATTCCGCATTCTCCATCCCGATCGATGCCAATACCATTGCCGGATATGTGGCATCCGAAGGCAATGTTTTGAACATTCCGGATGTCTATGAAATCGGGCATGGGGCAACATATGCTTTTGGTAAAGAGTTCGATCTGAAGGTCGATTACCGCACCCGATCCATGCTGACCATTCCGCTCAGGGTTGGAATCGGAAAGATTCTGGGCGTATTGCAGATTATCAATGCGCTGGATGCGGCAGGAAACGTCATCGCTTTTTCGGAACAGGATCAGAAAATGATGACGCTATTTGCCAGTTTTGCGGCGGTGGCTCTGGAACGGGCACAGATGACCCGCGTGCTGCTGCTTCGAATCATCCGGATGGCGGAAATGAGTGATCCCAATGAAACCGGCCCGCATGTCAACCGTGTCGGCGCGTATTCCGTCGATCTGTATGAGCGATGGGCCAAAAGACATGCCGTACCGAAAACTGAAGTCGACAGAAACCGGGATATTCTGCGCCGAGCCGCCATGCTCCATGATGTGGGAAAGGTTGCCATTACAGAGCGTCTGCTGCAGAAGCCGGGGCGATTTACAAAAAGTGAATTCCTGGTGATGAAACTCCACACCATCTGGGGGGCGCAGTTGTTTTTAGACCGGCAGTCGGATTTCGATGACATGGCTCGCGAAGTGGCATTGAATCACCATGAACGATGGGATGGCACAGGCTATCCCGGAGATGTTGAAATCGGTGAGAATGTGCCGCTGAATATTCAAAAAATGCTGGAAGACAGTCAAGACGGCGCCGAGGAACTCCTTATTCAGCGGGTTGAAAACATATTGAAACCCGGTAAAAAAAATACAGATATCCCTATTTTTGCCAGAATCGTTGCGATTGCAGATGTCTATGACGCCCTTCGGTCCAAACGATCCTACAAGGAAGCATGGAGTGAAGACGAGGTGTGTACCATCATTAAAAATGAAGCCGGCGCCCAATTCGACCCGGAACTCGTTGACATATTTCTGGACCCTTCCTGCCGGTCGATGTTCCAATCCATCCAGCACCGTTACGAAGATTTTCCGCCGGAATTCGATTTTGTAAGGCGCTGGTCCCCCAAAAACGGATCGATGTAAAAACGACCTGCACGCGGAACGGTCAAAATCTTTATAAATCTTTAAGTTTATGCTGTCATACATTGATCAGGAGGATATCTTGAAAAGAATACAAAGGATTGCCAAAGTTTAAAATCACTGAAACCCTTTAATTTTGAATGGAGTGAAAAATGAAAAAAACCTGCCATGTCAGTCGAAATATTTGTTGTTTGCTGATCGTTTCTCTGATTGGATGTGCATCCGGTCAACCGCTGAATACACCCAGCGGCAAGCCGGAGGTGACCATCCGCGATGCCTCCAGGAAAGATATCCGCGACACGATTGTCAGTCTAATGGCGAATGACGGCTGGCAGGTCAGGCGGGTGAAAGACAATGTGGTCGTTGTTGGACGTGCGACAGGTAATTGGAATACGATCCTTACATATGCCTCCGCGTCCAATAAGATCCCCGAAAATCAAATCACCTTTACCCTGGATGAAACAGGCAGCGATGATGTCCGTGTCATTTGCCGCGGAACTGTTGTAACAGATGCCGGCAGTGGGTTTGAAAATGTTGCGGAGGTTGAAGGGGGAAGTTTCAATAAAGAAGCGCAGGCTGCGCTGGATAAACTTCAAATAACCATGCGAAGTATGCCCCATAGTTCTATGCAGGATAGATAAAAACAGCAGGCATAGGCTATTGAGATTGATGAAAAAACATAAGGGGAGGGTTGAATGGAAAGAAAATGGCCGGTTTTTGTGGGGTTGCTTGTTATCGCATGTGTTTTATCGATCGGAGGGAATTCTGTTGCTCAACAATCAATGCCATTAAGGGTGACGCTCATTTTCGATATAGGCGGCATAGGGGATGGCGGTTTCAATGATTCCGCATATCGTGGTATGGAAAGAGCGGTGTCGGAACTGGGTGTTAAAGTGCAGTATGTAGAACCGTCCGGAAGTCTCGACAGGGAAATCGCTTTGAGTACGGCCGTATCCTCCGATGCGGATATGATCATTGGGGTGGGCTTTGTATTTTCAGACAGGCTGACAGAACTGGCCGCTCTATCCCCCGATAAAAAATTCATCTGTGTCGATTATAACGTCCGGCACGATCATCAGGGCCGTATCCTGCCGTTGCCGAAAAATCTGGCAGCGCTGGTGTTTCGGGAAGAAGAGGGCTCATATCTGGTTGGAGCCATTGCAGCCCTGAAAAGTCGGACAGGAAAAATCGGTTTTCTGGGGGGTATGAACGGACCGCTCATCCGTAGATTTCAGGCCGGATATCTGGCCGGTGCCAAAGCCGTTCGGCCGGATATCCGCGTGGTGTCTCAATTTGCCGGACTGACCGGCAAGGCGTTCAACAATCCGCAAAAAGGGTATCT